>NZ_JBFUEB010000067.1:0-37125 GCF_056404395.1 Rhizobacter sp. P2_D12
GCCCCGGCCGTGGGCGCAGTGGCCCCAGCGGCCGCGGCGTCGGCCCCCCCGGCCGCGACCGTGCCGGGCGCCGTCTCGCTGAGCTGGCAGCTGCCGGCGCAGGTCAAGGTGGGCGAGCAGTTCACCGCGGTGCTGCGCCTGTCGAGCCAGGGGCCGCTGCGCGGCTTGCCGCTGCTGCTGGGCTTCGACCCGCAGCTGTTGCAGCTGGTGCAGGCGCAGGAGGGCGACTTCTTCAAGCAGGCCGGCGGCACGACGCTGTTCAACCAGCGCTCCGACCCGGCCCAGGGCAAGCTCTTCGTCTCGATGGTGCGGCAGAACCCGTCCGGCAGCGACGCCGGCGTGAACGGCTCGGGCAACGTGCTGCTGGTGTCGTTCAAGGCACTGAAGGCGGGCAGCGGCAAGCTGCAACTGCTGTCGGCGACGCCCGAGCCGGCGCCGGCGATGCCGCTGGCGCTGCCGCCCGAGCAACTGGTGAAGGTGCTGCCGTGAACCTGCGCAGGCGCGCCGCCGGCTTCACCTTCATCGAGCTGATGATGACGCTGGCCATCATGGGCGTGCTCGTGATGGTGGCCGTGCCGATGGCGCAGGTGGCGGTGCAGCGCCAGAAGGAGCGCGAGCTGCGCAGTGCGCTGCTGCAGATCCGCGAGGCGCTGGACGCCTACAAGCGCGCATCCGACCAGGGCCGGCTGGTGCAGAAGCTGGGCGAGAGCGGCTACCCGAAGACGCTGGACGACCTGGTCGACGGCGTGCCCGACCAGCGCAGCCCGACCAAGCGGAACATCTACTTCCTGCGCGCGCTGCCGCGCGACCCGATGGCGGGCGACGAGACGCTGAAGCCGGCCGAGACCTGGGCGTTGCGCAGCTACGCCTCGCCGCCCGACGATCCGGCCGAGGGCGAGGACGTGTTCGACGTGCATTCGAAATCGAGCCGGCAGGGCCTGAACGGCGTGCCGTACCAGCAATGGTGAAGCGCATGCATCCCGGGCGGCGGCGCGGCTTCACGCTGATCGAGATGCTGGTCGTGATGGCCATCGTGGCGCTGCTGCTGGCGATCGCGCTGCCGCGCTACTTCGGCTCGCTCGACAAGTCGAAGGACGTGGTGCTGAAGGAGAACCTGCAGGTGCTGCGCAGCACGCTCGACAAGTACTACGCCGACAAGGGCCGCTACCCCGAGACGCTGCAGGACCTGGTCGACCAGAAGTACCTGCGCGCGGTGCCGATGGACCCGGTGACCGAATCGGACCGCAGCTGGATCCTGGTGCCGCCCAAGGACAGCGAGCAGACCGGCATCGCCGACGTGAAGAGCGGTGCGACCGGTGCGGCGCACGACGGGAAGCCGTATGAGACGCTGTAGCCCGCACCGCGGCTTTGCCTACCTGTGGGTTCTGCTGGTGGTGGCCTTCATGGGCATCGGGCTGGCCGCCGCGAGCGAGGTCTACAGCACCGCGGTGCAGCGCGACAAGGAGCGCGAGCTGCTCGGCATCGGCCAGCAGTTCCGGCGCGCGATCGGCCGCTACCACGAGACGCAGCTCGGCGGCGGGCGGCGCGAGTACCCTGCCGAGCTCGACGACCTGCTGCGTGACAAGCGCAGCCCGGGCCTGCGCCGCTACCTGCGCCAGGTGTTCGTCGACCCGATGACCGGCAAGGCGGAATGGGGGCTGATGCGCGTCGGCGGGCGCATCGTCGGCGTGTATTCGCTGTCGGGCCGGCAGCCGATCAAGCAGGACCAGTTCGAGGCGGATGACATGGCGTTTCGCGGCAAGCAGAAGTACAGCGACTGGGTGTTCACCTACCCGCCCGACCTGCTGCTGCGCGGCGACGCCGCGGCGGGCGTGCCGGCCGCTGCGGCAAGTGCAGCGAATGCGGCATCGGCACCCTTCCTCGGGGCGAGTGCGCCATGACGCGCCGGCCCGCATGGATCGCGAGCGCGCTGCTGCTGGCGATGGCGCCGGCCGGGTCACAGACGCTGCGCCCGGGCTCGGCCTTGCCCGACGCGCTGAAGGACGTCAAGCCGTCCACCGGCATCTGCCGCCGCGACGACTTCACCGCGCCCGGCAGTGCCGCCTTGCGCGGCGCCGCCGAGCCCCGGCCCGACCTGGCGTGCCGGCTTGGCGTCGACCAATGGGCGCGCCTGGCCGGCGAGCCGCAGACCACGCTGGTCGACGTGCGCAGTGCGCCCGAGCGCGAGCTCGCGACCCTCGACGGTGCGCTGCCGCTGACCGCGGCGCAGCTGGCGGGCAAGCCCTTCCTGAAGGACAAGACGCTGGTGCTGCTGGGCAATGGCAAGGCCGAGCGCGAGCTGTATGTCGCGTGCTCCACCCTGAAGGCGCAGGGCTTCCGCGACGTGCGCGTGCTGCAGGGCGGCATGCCGGCCTGGCTGGCGTCCGGCCGGCCGGTGCTGTCGCGCAACGCGCTGGCCAACGAGGTGCCGCACCTGAGCGCGCCGGAACTCTGGCTGGAGAGCCACTTCGATGCCAACCTGGTGCTGGCGGTGCCGGGCCAGGCGCGCGTGCAGGCCGCGTTGCCGCAGGCGCGCGTGATCGCCAACGCGGGGCTGCCGGCGATCCAGTCGGCGCTGGCGGCACAGCGCAAGGCGACGAAGAACCGCGCCGTCGCGGCCGTGGTGCTGGTGGTGGCGCCGGAGATGCCGGCCGCCGACCTGCTGGCCTTGCGCAGCGCGCTCGCGCCGTTGCCGCTGCTGGTGTATGCCGACGGGGCCGATGCCTATGCCAGGCAGATGAAGCAGCAGCAGCAGGTGTGGACGGCGCAGGCGCGCGGGCCGAAGCAACCGGCGTGCGGCCTGTGATGGCCTCGCGCCGGAGCGTGCTGGGGGCAGGCGCCGCGTGGCTGGCGGCGGTGTCGTCGCTGCCTGCCGGCGCTGCCGAGGCCGGGCTCGAGCGCCAGCTGCGCTTCTCGATCACGCTGACCAACCCGACCGGCGAGACGCTGCCGGACCAGGTGCTGTGGTTGTATGCGCCGCTGGCCGACGGCCCGGCGCAGACGCTGCTGCGCGTGAATTGCGCGCTGCCGCACACGCTGAACCCCGACCCGCTGGGCCATGCGGTGCTGCAGCTGCCGCTGCCGCCGATGGCGCCGTGGGGCACCAAGGTGGTGGCGCTGGGCTTCGACGTCGCGATGCGCCGCGCGCCCTTGCCGTCGGCGCTGGACGATCCGCGCCCGTGGCTGAAGCCGGAGCGCTACATCGAGGTCGACGATGCGCGCATCCGCGACGCCGCCGCGGCGCTGAAGCGCGCCACCGCCACCGAGACCGCGCAGGCGATCTACGAATCGGTGCGCACCCGGCTGCAGTACGCCGGCTACGTCGCCGACGACCTGGGCGCGCTGCAGGCCTTGCGCCAGGGGCGCGGCGACTGCACCGAGTACGCTTTCCTCGCGGTGGCGCTGGCACGTGCCAATGGCATCGCGGCGCGCATGGTGGGCGGCTACGTGACCGAAGGCAGCGCGGCACCGCGCGCCGAGGACTATCACAACTGGGCCGAGCTCTACCTCGACGGCGCCTGGCGCCTGCTCGATGCGCAGAAGGAGCACTGGCTTGCGCCGGCCGAGCAGTACGTGGCCTTCCGCCTGTACCGCGACGCGGCGGTCAACCCGATCGGCCTGGCGCACCGCTTCCGGATGGATGGCCGTTTGCGTGTCCGGATGTAAAGCCGGGGCCGCGATGGCGCGCGGCGGTCGTCGGATGTCGTGCCGGCCGCGTTGTGAAGGGCACATGCCGACCAACCAGGACGAAACCGCCATGAAAGCTGTCTTGAAGCTCTTCCTCGCGCTGTGTGCCGTTGCCGGCGCCGGCGCCGCATCGGCCGAGGCCACCTTCTACGAACACGACAACTTCAATGGCCGCAGCTTCAGTGCGCGCGACGCGGCGCCCGATTTCCGGCGCATCGGCTTCAACGACCGCGTGTCGTCGGTGGTGGTGCGAGGCGAGCCCTGGGAGGTCTGCGAGCACATCGAGTTCGGCGGCCAGTGCTTCATCCTGAGCCCCGGCAGCTATCCGTCGCTCGGCTCGATGCGCATGAACGACAGGTTGTCGTCGGCGCGCCCGGTCGAGCGCGACCGCCGCCATGAGCCGGATCGCTATGCGCCGGCGCCGATGGACGGGCAGATCACCTTTTTCGAGCGCGAGGGCTTCCAGGGCCGCGCCTTCAGCACCGAGCGCGACGTCGTCAACTTCGACCGCTTCGGCTTCAACGACCGCGCGTCGTCGGTGATCGTGCTCGGCCAGCGCTGGGAGGCCTGCGAGCATGCCGACTTCAGCGGCCGCTGCGTGATCCTGCGCCCGGGCCGCTACCCGGACCTGCGCTCGATGGGGCTGAACGACCGGCTGTCGTCGGTGCGCGCGCTGCACCCGGCGGCGCGCTATGACGAAGGCCGCTACGCGCCGCCGCCGGCCCCGGTGTACGACTGGCGCCGCCGCCCGCAGGAGCGCATCTACGAGGTGCCGGTGATGGCGGTGCACGCGGTCTACGCGGCGCCGACGCAGCGCTGCTGGGTCGAGCGCGAGCAGGTGGTGAAGAACGAGCGTGGCGACCCGAACGTCGGCGGCGCGGTGCTCGGCGGCATCGTCGGCGGCATCCTCGGGCACCAGGTGGGGGGTGGCTCGGGGCGCGACCTCGCGACCGTCGGCGGCGCGGTGGCCGGTGCGGTGATCGGTGCCAACGTCGGCCGCGACGGCCGCACGGTGGCGACGCAGGACGTGCAGCGCTGCGCCGCGGTGCCGGCGCAGGGGCGCCCCGAGTACTGGGACGTGGCCTACCAGTTCCGCGGCGTCGAGCACCACGTGCAGATGACCGCGCCGCCGGGACGCACCGTGGTCGTCAACGACAACGGCGAACCGCGGCTGTGAACGGGCGGTAGGAATCTCTTACACGATGGACGCGCTGCGCGCGTCCATCGCCGCATGGCATGTCATCCATCGCGCAGGCCGAGGGGATCCGGCAGGATGCGTCAGCTTTCCTGTCGAAAGCCCATCCGTGACAAAGGCACGGTTTCTGCGTCATCCGGCTGAACCCCTTTCAACGGATGCCGATGAATTCGAACCTGCAACGACGCCTGGGCCTGCTGGCCCTGGGTTTCACGGCCCTGCTGGCGGCCTGCGGCAGCGGTGGCGACGACAACGCATCGCCGTCGCCAACGGGTTCCAACCCGCCTGCGCCTGCGCCGGCCCCAGCTCCGGCCCCCAGTCCCGCGCCGGCACCTGCACCGGCACCTGCGCCGAGCCCGGCACCGTCTCCAGCGCCGAGCCCTGCACCTGCACCGAGCCCTGCACCGGCTCCAGCTCCTGCGCCGGCCCCGGCTCCCGGGCCGGTGCCCGACACCGGCGCGACGCCGGACCTCGGCCCGAACGTGCTGGTGTTCGACCCTGCCATGTCGCAGGCCACCGTGCAGGCCAAGGTCGACGCGGTCTTCCAGACCCAGGAGCGCAACCAGTTCGGTCCCGAACGCTATGCACTGGCCTTCAAGCCGGGCAGCTACAAGGTCAACGTGCGGGTCGGCTTCTACACGCACGTGCTGGGGCTGGGCAACTCGCCCGACGACGTCGCGATCAATGGCCGGGTGCAGGTGGATGCCGGCTGGTTCGACGGCAATGCGACGCAGAACTTCTGGCGCGGCGCCGAGAACCTGGCCGTGACGCCGCCGGCCGGTGAATCGCTGCTGTGGGCGGTGGCGCAGGCCACGCCGTTCCGCCGCATGCACGTGAAGGGCAACATGACGCTCGACCCGGGCGGCGGCTGGTCCAGCGGTGGTTTCATCGCCGACAGCAAGATCGACGGCCAGGTGGGCTCGGGCAGCCAGCAGCAGTGGTTCACGCGCAATGCGAGCCTGGGCTCGTGGAGCGGCGGCGTGTGGAACATGGTGTTCGTCGGCACCGAGAACGCGCCGGCGGGCAACGCCTGGCCGAACCCGCCGCACACGACGGTGGCGCAGACGCCGCTGGTGCGCGAGAAACCGTACCTCACGGTGGATGGCAACGGCCGCTACAGCGTGCTGGTGCCGGCGCTGCGCAGCGACAGCCGCGGCACCAGCTGGGGCGGCGCCAGCGTGGTGCCGGCGCAGAGCCTCTCGATCGCGGACTTCTACGTCGCGAAGCCGTCCGACGGCACCGCGACGCTGAACGCCGCGCTGGCCGGCGGCAAGCACCTGCTGTTCACGCCGGGCGTCTACCATCTGAAGGAGACGCTGAAGGTGACGCGGGCCAACACGGTGGTGCTGGGGCTGGGTCTGGCGACGCTGATCCCGGACAACGGCGTGACGGCGATGCAGGTGGCCGACGTCGATGGCGTGAAGATCGCGGGGCTGTTGTTCGATGCGGGCACGGTAAGTTCGCCGGCGCTGCTGCAGGTGGGGCCGACGGGCGGCGCGGCCGACCATGGGCTGAACCCGACCTCGCTGCACGACCTGTTCTTCCGCGTGGGCGGGGCCGGGCCGGGCAAGGCCGACACCAGCCTGGTGATCAACAGCCGGCAGGTGCTGGGCGACCACTTCTGGGTCTGGCGCGCCGACCATGGCGAGGGCGTGGGCTGGGACGTCAACACGACGCGCAATGGCGTGGTCGTGAACGGCGCGGACGTCACGCTGTACGGCCTGTTCGTCGAGCATTTCCACCAGTACCAGACGGTGTGGAACGGCAATGGCGGGCGGCTGTACTTCTACCAGAGCGAGATCCCGTACGACGTGCCGAACCAGGCGAGCTGGATGAACGGCGCAGCCAACGGGTATGCGTCGTACAAGGTGGGCAGCCAGGTGACCAACCATGTCGCGACCGGGCTGGGCATCTACTGCTTCTTCCAGACCAACCCGCAGGTCAAGCTGGGCAGCGCGATCGAGGCGCCGGCGGCGGCGGGCGTGCAGTTCACGCGCATGGCGACGGTGTCGCTGGGGGGCAAGGGCGAGATCACGCACGTGATCAACGACCGGGGAGCGACGGTGAAGGACGGCGCCAACAACGCATATCTCGCCCAGTAGCCCGGATGCCAATCCGGGTGGGCCTTCGCCATTCGCCCGGCGGTTCGGCTCAGGCCTTGAACGTCACCCACGGGCGCAGTCGCGCGAGCGGCCGGATCAACCCGGCCTGCTGCTGCGCGTCGATCACCGGGCCGATCGGCTTGTAGGCTTCGGGAGCCTCCTCGATGCGCCGCTCTTCGCGCAAGGTCACGCACTGCCACTCGGTGGCCATCGCGTCGACCGGCTTGAGCCCGCGTGCTTCCTGGCGCCGCATCCGTCGACCCGCTCCATATCCGGGTGGAAGTCCGGCGTGGCGCAGGCTCACAAGAAGGCAGTAGACTCGATGCGTCGCAATTGCAACGCAATCATGAAGCCCGCAACACTCCCATCCCTTCGCGTCGATGCCGAACTGCGAGAGGCCGCAGAAAGCGTTCTTCGCGAGGGCGAAACGCTGAGCAGCCTGATCGAGACGGCGGTTCGGGACACCATCCAGCGTCGCCGCGTGCAGGACGAGTTCATTGCCCGCGGATTGCGCTCCGCGGAAGAGGCGCGGCGAACCGGGGTCTATCACTCAGCCGCTGATGTGCACGATGAACTTCAGCGCAGGCTGGACGACAGACGCAAACGCGTGCTTGGATGAATGGGGGCTTCACGGTCCGGTACACGGATGCGGCCCGCAACGATCTTGTCGAACTCTTCGATTTCCTGCTGGGGGCAGCAGAATCGATCGAGGACTTCGATCACGCGCAACTCGCCATCGACACCCTTCGGGATGAGATCGAGCAGCGCCTGGCTCGAGCGCCCTTTCTTTACCGCAAGTCGTCCGCAGGCAGTGCGTTTCAGAGGGAACTGATCATTCCGTTTCGCGGCAGAGGCTATGTTGCGCTGTACGACATCGAGAATGCCGAGACGGTCACCATCCTGGCGGTCAGGCATCAGCGCGAGGATGACTACCATTGAATTGACATAGCCCGGATTGGCATCCGGGCTACTTGCCTGCCCCGGCTGCGCCGTGGAAGCAGAAATCCACCAGCGGCCCGATCAGCGCCGTCGCGTCCACCTTGTGCCCGCGCCTGGCCACGCCGGCCGCCTGCGCCGCCATCCCCAGCGGGTGCAGCAGGGATTCGGTGATGCTGCCGAACACGCAGGCCGCTGCCACCCGCGCATCGGCCACGCGCAGCTCGCCGCTGGCCCGGCCGTCCTCCAGGATCTGCTGGAACAGCGCGATGAAGTCGGCATGGAACTGCAGCCGCAACTGCTCCACCTCGTTGTCGGTCGGCTCCAGCACCAGCGCATACGACATCCGCCCGCCGTTCAGCGCGCGCTGCGCAAAGGTGCCGATGGCCGTGGCCAGCCGCTCGCGCGCCGGGCGCGGCTGCGCGGCGATCTCGGCCGTCACCTGCAGCTCGCGGCCGGCCTGCGTGCGGTACAGCTCCAGCAGCAGCTGCGTCTTCGACGGGAAATGCAGGTACAGCGCCCCGGTCGACAGCCCGGCCAGCGCCGCCACCGCCGACATCTGCACGTCGCGCCAGCCGCCCTGCGCCAGCAGCGTCAGCGCGGCGTCGATGAAGCGGTCGCGTGCCTCGGCACGCTTGCTCTCCACATAGGGGGTGCGCTGATAGGCCATGAGGCTTGAAGGATGGGTTGGCGTCGCCTAAGCTCTGAATCCTGATTCATTCCATGAATCCGGGTTCAATCTTTCTCCGCCGATGCGCTGCTGTCAATGAGTCCGATCCCTGCCTGTGCCCGCCTGAGCCTGCTCACCCAGGACGCCGCGGCCGACGCGCACGAGCACGTCCGCGTCGTCTGGGGCGTGCAGGGGCGGGTCGAGCTGATGCTGAAGGGCCGGCGCCACGCGTTGCAACCCGGGCGCGTGCTGGTGATCCCACCGGGCGAGCGGCACAGCTGCTCGGTGCGCGCCGGTGCCACCGGCCTGGTGCTCAGCTCGAACGAAGCGGCTCACCGTGCCGCGCTTGCGCCGCTGGCCGGCCGCGTGCGCGCGGTGCACCCGTCCACCTCGCACCTGATGCGCTTCCTGGCGAGCCAGCGCCAGGCGCCCGACGACAGCGCGCACGCGGCGACCATCGAGCTGCTGGTGGCGAGCCTGGCCGACAGCACGCCGCTGGCCGGGCCGCGGCTGCGCCGCAACATCGACTGGCCGGCGCTGGAGCGCTGGATCGATGCGCGGCTGGCCGAGCCGCTGGCCGTCGCCGACCTGGCCACGCAGGTGCACCTGAGCGCACCGCAGTTCGCGCTGCGCTGCCGCGCCGAGCTCGGCTTCAGCGCGATGGCGCTGGTGCGGCGGCGCCGGCTCGCGGCTGCGCGGCGCTGTCTCGACGCAGGCATGCCGGTCTGGCAAGCCGCGCTCGACTGCGGCTACCAGTCGCCGTCCGCATTGACGGCCGCGCTGCGGCGCGAACCCGCTCCGGCCTGAACACCCCGGCCTGAACAATTGCAACATCGCTGCGCGACGATGCAACGTCGGCGCGCGACGAGTCCGGCAAGGGGCTCCTCCTACGCTGTGCGACATGTCCCGACCGGGGCTGTCAACCGCCAAGAGGAAGCTCGATGAACACCTTGCTGAAGAGACTGCTGACCACCTGTGCCACCTTCGTCGCTGCGCTCGGTGCCGGCACCAGCGGCGCCGCGATCCCGAACGAACAGTTCTTTCCGGTGCTGGTGTTCCGCACCGGCGCCTACGCGCCGAATGGCGTGCCGTGGGCGAACGGTTTCGTCGATTACCTGAACCTCGTCAACGAGCGCGACGGCGGCATCGGCGGGGTGCGCATCACCTACGAAGAATGCGAGACCGGCTACTCCACCGACCGCGGCGTCGAATGCTACGAGCGCCTGAAGGGCAAGGGCCCGACCGGCGCGACCAGCTTCAACCCGCTGTCCACCGGCATCACCTTCGCGCTCGGCGACAAGGTGGCGGCCGACCGGATCCCGCTGATCACGATGGGCTACGGCCGCTCCGAATCGACCGACGGCAGCGTCTTCAAGTGGAACTTCCCGCTGCTCGGCACCTACTGGGACGCCGCCGACATGCTGGTGCAGCACGTCGCGGCGCGCGAAGGCGGCGCGGCGAAGCTGAAAGGCAAGAAGATCGCGCTGCTGTACCACGACTCGCCCTATGGCAAGGAGCCGATCCCGGTGCTGCAGGAGCTGTCGCGCCGGCTCGGCTTCGAGTTCAGCGCGATCCCGGTGGTGCACCCCGGCGTCGAGCAGAAGGCGGCCTGGCTGCAGATCCGCCAGACGCGGCCCGACTACGTCTTCGTCTGGGGCTGGGGCGTGATGAACTCGACCGCCATCAACGAGGCCATCGCGGTGAGCTACCCGCGGCTGCAGATGTACGGCGTCTGGTGGGCCGGCGCCGAGCCCGACGTGCTGCCGTCGCAGCGTGCCGCCAAGGGCTACAACGCGCTGACGCTGCAGCACAGCGCCGACCAGCGGCGCGTGCACGACGACATCCGCAAGTTCGTCTACGGCCGCGGCAAGGGGGCCGGCGAGGTCGCCGGGGTCGGGCAGGTGCTCTACAACCGCGGCTTGCTGAACGCCTTGCTGGTGGTCGAGGCGGTGCGCGCCGCGCAGGCCCGCTACGGACGCCAGCCGCTCACCGGCGAGCAGGTGCGCTGGGGCGTCGAGCACCTGGCGATCGACAGTGCGCGCATCCAGGCGCTCGGCATCGACGGCATGCTGCAGCCGCTGCGCACCTCGTGCAGCGACCATGAAGGCGCGCACAAGGCCCGCATCCACACCTGGGACGGCGGGCAGTGGAACTACACCTCCGACTGGTACGAGTCGAACAGCGCGCTGCTGCGCCCGATGATGGACGCGGCGGCGAAGAAGTACGCGGCCGACAAGGGCCTCGCGGTGCGCGATTGCAGCCAGGAGGGCTGAACGATGCCTGCCATCATCAAGCCGCTCGCGTTGGCGCTGCTGGCCGGGCTGCCGCTGTTCGGCACCGCGGGCCAGCGGGACGAACTGCGGGTCGCGTTCGGCGACTACACGCTGAGCCGGCGCGAGGTCATCGCGACCGGCCAGGGCGACGGCGAGTCGATCGCGGTGGTCGAGAGCCTGGCCCGCCTGCGCATCGACGGCGGCGCCGGGCCGTTCCGCCGCGCGAGCGGGCGCTGCGTCAGCCTGCGCGGCGCCGGCGTCGTGAGCCGCCGCACCTGCGTGCTGGTGGACGCGGCGGGCGACCGCTTCGTGTTCGAGACGCCGGCCGGCGAAGCCGATGCCGAAGGCTATGGCGTGCGGCGCAGCCGGCTCGTCGGCGGCAGCGGCAAGTACGCCGGGCTGATCGGCGAGGTGCTCAGCTACCCGGTGTCGACGCGCGACGGCATCGGCTCGTCGGGGCGCGTGGAGATCCGCTACCGCGGCGCCGCGGCGCAGGGGCGGTCATGAGCCCGCCGGGCTGCCCCAAGGGCGAATACCGCAGTGCGCAGCACGAAGGTACTCCAGTGAGCGTTCCGCCGATCGACCGCGACGCGCTCGCCCGCGTGCTGGACGATGCCGCGCTGCCGGCCGGCTACCGCTTCGAGCTGCTGCAGCGCGACGACATCGGCACGCTGGCCGCGCACGTCGACCGCTGGTACCCCGACGTCGGCATCGGTGCCGCGAGCGGCTTCCTGCAGCGCGGCTTCTACGAGCGCGAGGTGCTGCTGCCCGGTGCGGCGCAACGCAACTTCATCGTCGTCGTGGTGAAGTGCGGCGACGCCATCGCCGGCATGATCGCCTGCGAACGCGAGCCCGAGGCCCAGGCGCTGTACGGCCGGCTGGCCGTCGTCGCGCCCGGGCACCGGGGCGCCGGCCTCGGCCAGCACGCCATCGCGGCGGTCGAGCGGGTCGGCCGCGCGCTCGGCATGGGGCTGGTCTACGGCATGGCGACGCTGAAGATCCCGCACACGCAACAGGCCTTCGAGCGCCTGGGCTGGCAGCTGATCGGCATCGTGCCCGGCTACGACCGCGAGCTGATCGCCGGCCGGGCGCGCCGCGTCTACGAGGCGGTGTACGCGAAGCTGCTGGCCGCCGGGCACGAACTGCTGGCACCCGACCCGCGGCAGATGACGCCGCGCACGCGCGAGCTGTTCGAGCTGTTGTTCGCCACGCCGCAGCCGCGTGCGTCAGAATCCGCCCCAAGGCAGCCCGGACTGCAATGGGAGACGACGCGATGCGTTTCGGACGCGCAATGCTCGACCACTGGCCCCTCGATCCCGAGGCCGTGTACCTGAACCACGGCACGGTCGGGGTCACGCCGCGCCGCGTGCTCGATGCGCAGCAGGCGCTGCGGCTGCAGATCGAGCGCCACCCGGCGCGCTTCATGTTCCGCGAACTGATGAGCCTCGAGCCGCAGCCGCCCGCCACGCCGACGCGGCTGCGCACGGCCGCCGAACGCGTCGGCGCCTTCGTCGGGGCGAGCGCCGACGACCTGGTCTTCGTCGACAACGCCAGCACCGGCGTCAGCGCGGTGCTGCGCTCGCTGCCGCTGGGCCCGGGCGACGAGATCCTGCTGTTCGACCACGCCTATGGCGCGGTGTCGCGTGCCGCCGGCTTCGTCGCGCGCGAGCGCGGCGCCCGCGTCGTCACGCTGGCGCTGCCCTTCCCGCCGGCCGACGACGCGGCCAGCCTGCAGTTGCTTGAGGCCGCGCTGACGCCACGCRCGCGCCTCGTCATCGCCGACCACATCACCTCCGACAGCGCGCTGGTGCTGCCGCTCGCGCGCATGGCGGCGCTGTGCCGCTCGCGCGGCGTGCCGGTGCTGGCCGACGGCGCCCACGCGCCCGGCGCGCTGGCCCTCGACATCGCATCGCTGGGCGTCGACTGGTACGTGGCCAACCTGCACAAGTGGGCCTTCGCGCCGCGCAGCTGCGGGCTGCTGTGGGCCGCGCCGGAGCGCCACGAGGGGCTGCACCCGGCGGTGATCTCGTGGGGCCTGGACGTCGGATGGCAACAGGAGTTCGCCTGGACCGGCACGCGCGACCCGACGCCGATGCTGTGCGCGCCCGACGGCATCGCCTTCATCACCGACGTGCTCGGCGAACAGGCGATGCGCGACTACAAGCACGCGCTGGTGTGGCGGGCCGCGCAGCGCCTGGCCGCGCGCTGGCAGCTCGCGTGGACGACGCCCGAGGCCATGGTCGAGTGCATGGCCACCGTGCCGCTGCCGCTGCGCCTGGCCGGCGATGCGGCCGCCGCCGCGCGCCTGCGCGACTGGTTGCTGGCCGAGCACCGCATCGAGGTGCCGATCGTCGCGCGCAACGGCCGGCTGTGGGTGCGCATCTCGGCCCAGGTCTACAACGACGACGACGACATCGAACGGCTGGCGCGCGCGATCGATGCGAGCGCACAGGCCTGAGAGGCTGGCGCGACATCTGCTTCAGCGTTGCAAACCATCCAGGGAGGTTCCATGGCGGACGTGACTTATTTCACGGGCATGAGCGATGTCTGACAGGCAACTGGCGGGGACGGGGTGCACTCGGATCAAATGCACGCCCACGCCGGACTCGCAGCGATGATCCTTCCGACCATGACGACGCCCCGCGCTCCCCACAACCCGGACTTCGGACCGACCACGCAGTTCGACACCGTTCCGGCCAGCGACGTGCTGCTGGCGGGCGCGCGCGTCGGCGGCTTCCGCATCGTCGAGCTGCTCGGCCGCGGCGACTCCGGCGTCGTCTACCTCGCGCTCGATTCGTCGCTGCAGCGGCAGGTGGCGATCAAGGAATATTTCCCGGCCTCGCTGGCGCAGCGCGGCGACGACATGCAGGTGGTGCCGCGCCGCAGCGGCGGGCAGGCCACGTTCGAGGCCGGCCGCCAGGCCTTCCTGCAGCGCGCCAAGCTGTTTGCGCGCTTCGACCATCCGGCGCTGGTGCGGGTGCAGAGCTTCTGGGAAGAGAACGGCACCGCCTACCTGTCGATGAACTTCGTGCCGGGGCCGAACCTCGCCTCGGCGCTGAAAGGCCTGCCGCGCGCGCCCGACGAGGCCTGGCTGCGCGCGATGCTGACGCCGGTGCTCGATGCGGTCGACCTGCTGCACGTGGCGCAGTGCCACCACGGCGGCATCTCGACCGAGGCGATCGTCGTGCGCAGCGTCGGCGTGCCGGTGCTGCTGGGCAGCGCGCCGCCGGCCTCCGACGAGAAACCGCTGGCGCCGCCCGGTGCCTGGACCGACCTGCGCGCGCTGGCCAGCCTGCTGCATGCGGCCGTCACCGGCCAGGCGGCGCTCGGCGCGGCGGTGCCGCGCGTGCACCGCCCGCTGACCGGGCTGCCTTATTCGCCGCGCTTCCTGGCCGGCATCGACCGCGCACTGTCGGTGGACCCGCGGCAGCGCCTGCGCAGCGTCGGCGAATTCCGGCGCTGCCTCGGCTGGGTGGATGCGGCACCGGCCGCGGCGCCTGCCAGCGCGACGCGGCCGGCCGCCGCGCCTGCCGCGAGCTACGCCGATCGCCCGCAGCAGCCGCCGCAACAGCAGCCGGGTCCGCAGCGCCTGCCGATGGTGCCGCGGCCCAACGGCCGCAGCGAACCGGGCTTCGGCGACTCGCGTTTCCAGTCGCGCTTCGATTTCGAGCCGCTACCGGCCCCGCCACCGCCGCGGCGCACCGGCCTGTGGCTGGTGCTGCTGTGTGCCGGCGCGCTGGCGGCCGGGGCCGTGTGGCTGCAGGTGAGCAAGACGCGCGCGCCCAAGCCCGTGGCCAGCGTTCCGCTGGCATCGATGCCTGCGCCGGTGCAGGCGGTGCTGCCGGTGGCCGACACGGCCCGCCTGGCGGACCCTGCCGACACGGCGGCATCGGGCGCGGCCGAGCCTGACGTGGCGGCGCCCGTGCCGGCCGCCGTGCCGGTGGAGGCCGCACCAGCGCCGCCGCCCACGGTGCAGGTCGGTGCCGCCGCAGAAGCGGGTACACCGTCCATCGTGGCGGGTGCCACCAGCCCGCGCGCCGCCTGCGGCACGCGCGTGAACTTCGCGCTGCTGTACTGCATGCAGACGCAATGCGCCCGGCCACAGTTCGCGCACCACGCGCAGTGCACCGAACTGAAGCGCAAGGGCGACGTTCCTTAAGCCCCGCGGAACGCCGACACGGCTGGCGTTACTCAGCGCCTGCACGAACTGCAGGGGCCAGGATGAAGCGCTTTCGACAGCACGAACCGGTAACGCCGCCACGCGACGCCGGCAGCGAAGACCACGGACGCAGCGGCACGAGGCGACCGCACCGCTTCGCACGCAGGACGAAGCCGCCGCTCGCCGCACCCACCCCGCCGTCGGCGCCGCCCCCGGCCGTCGGGATCGAGATCGCGTTGCGCGCGGTCTTCGAGGAGGTGTTGGCCCGGTGGAAGGTGGTCTCCGCCGACACCGGCGAGTCGCTGGGCGAATACGTGCGGCGCTGCGCGTTGTCCAAGGAGCCGCCGCCGCGCAACTGAAGCCGGTGACACGAGGCGGGCAAACCCGGATGGGCGCTCTATGGTAAATCGATACAGTAAATCGATACACAATGGCCACTGTTTTCATTTCTCACCCGAGCGACAAGCTCGACACCTACTTCGGCGGTTTGGCCGCTGCCGCGCTGCAATGCTTCGCCGAGATCCGGCTGAATCCTCATGCGCGCGATCTCTCGACGGCCGAACTCATCGTCGCCGCACAAGGCTGCGATGCCTTGATCGCCTACCGGCAGACACCGGCTCCGCAAGCGCTGTTCACCGCATTGCCCGACCTGGTCGTCTTGCTGCGCTGCGCGGTCGACATCCGCACCATCGACGTCGAGGCGGCCAGCGCACATGGCGTGCTGGTCACGCGGGCGAGTGCCGGCTACGGCCCTGCGGTGAGCGAATGGGTGCTCGGGGCGATGATCGACCTGGCGCGCGGCATCACGTTGCAGGCGAGTGCCTATCGCGGTGGCGAAGTTCCGATGCCGGCCATCGGGCGCGAGCTGCGCTACGCCACGCTGGGCATCATCGGCTTCGGCCTGATCGGACAGGGTGTTGCCGCACTGGCGCTGGCCTTCGGCATGCGGCTGCTGGTCACGACACCGCAGCCGGTGGACGAACACGTCGCAGTGCAGCAGGTGCCCCTCGCGACCTTGCTGGCCCGCTCGGACTTCGTCGTCTGCCTTGCTCCGGCCGATGCGCAGACCGAATCGATGATGAACGCGCAGGCCTTTGCCGCGATGAAGCAGGGCGCGTTCTTCATCAATGCCTCGCGCGGCGAACTGGTCGATGACGCGGCCCTGCTGGCGGCGCTTGACTCGGGCCACCTCGGCGGCTGCGCGCTCGACGTCGGCCGCGGGCCGGACCAGACGCCCGCCGCGGCGCTGGCCCGCCACCCGCGCGTGATCGCCACGGCGCACATCGGTGGCCTGACACGGCCCGCCTGCGAGCACCAGGCGCTGGAGACGGTCGAACAGCTGCGGCAGCTGTTGCACGGCGACCTGCCGCGCGGCGCGGTGAACGCCGCGCAGGCCACGCGCCTGCAGCGCTGGGGCCATGCGGTGGTGCTGCCATGAAACTCGACGGCGCCTGCGATGGCCCTGTGCACGTCTGCGACGACGGCTGCTGGTCGACAACCCGGCCACGCTCTGCGGATTCTTGTAGCCCGGATGCCAATCCGGGATCTCCGCACCACACCCGCCTTTGCTCGCGCCAGCACAAACCCCGGATTGGCATCCGGGCTACCAGCCCATCGCGGCGTGCACCATCGCGAGCGTCGGCAAAGGCGCCACCGCCCCATGCCCGCAGGTGCTCAACGCCGCTGCCACATTCGCAACCCGCGCCGCCTGGTCCAGCGTGTCGCCCGCCGCCAGCCGCGCCAGCAACGCACCGGCAAAGCAATCCCCCGCCCCGGTCGCGTCCACCGGCTGCACCGGGTGCGGCGCGATCAGCCGCGCACCATGCGCGTCCGACACCAGGCACCCGGCCGCGCCCAGCTTCAACGCGACGCGCTGGGCGCCCTGGTCGTGCGACCAGCGCAGGATGTCGTCGTGGTGCAGCAGCCCGGTCAGCGCCGCCACCTCGTCGATGCTCGGGAAGAACAGGTCGCAGTGCGCCAGCGTCTCGCGCGCGATCGCCAGCGCCCGCGGCGCCGGCCACAGTGCCGGCCGGAAGTTCAGGTCGTAGCTGATGCGCGTGCCGGCATCGCGTGCCCGCGCGATCGCCTCGAACACCGCATCGCAGGCCGATGCGCTGATCGCCTGCGAGATGCCCGAGCAGTGCAGCCAGTGCGCTCCCTGCACCAGCCCCGGGGGCAGGTCGGCCGGCCGCATCCGGCTCGCGGCGCTGCCGGCGCGGCGGTACGTGAATCGATGCCCGCTTTCGCCATGCGTGACGAAGTACATCCCCGTCTCGGCCCCGGCCACGCGGTGCACGCCCTGCGTCGCGATGCCCTCGTGGCGCCACAGCGCCAGCAGTTGCTCGCCGAACAGGTCGTCGCCGACCTGCGTCAGGTAGCCGGTGCGCGCGCCCAGCCGCGCCGCGGCGATCGCGCAGTTCGACGTGTCGCCGCCGAAGCCCGCCAGGTAGCGGCCATCCGGCTGCTGGTTGAATTCGGCCATCGCCTCGCCGATGGCCAACACGTCGAGCGCCTTCTCGATCATCCGTTCAGACGACATGCCCAGTCTCCCGCGTCAGCATGCGGCCGGCCCGTTGCAGCACCTGCGACCGGTCGCTCGCCGAGAACGAGCGCACGCCGTTCACGTACACCGCCTCGATCCCGACACTCGCGCTGACCGGCACATCATAGGTCGCGGTATCGGCCACGCGGCTCGGGTCGAACACCACCACGTCGGCCAGCATCCCAGGCCGCACCAGCCCGCGCTCGGCGATGCGGAAGTTGCGCGCCGTCAGCCCCGTCATCTTGTGCACCGCCTGCTCCAGCGTGAACAGCTGCCGCTCGCGCCAGTAGCGCGCCAGCACGCGCGGGAAGGCGCCCCACAGCCGCGGGTGCGGATGGCGGTCGTGCGGCAGGCCGTCCGAGCCGATCATCGTGCGCGGGTGCGCGATGACGCGCTCGACGTCCTCTTCGTTCATCTGGAAGTAACAGGCCCCGCCCGGCTGCAGGCGCCGGCACGCGGTCTTCTGGTCGACGCCCCACTCCTCGGCGATCGCCGACAGCATGCGGCCGGTGTGCTCGGGATGGGTGTCGCTCCAGGTCAGCATCACGTCGATCACGCCGTCGACCAGGTCCTCGCGCAGCACCGTCGAGCCGGCGACGTACGGGTAGACGTCCATCGCGATCGGCTGGCGCGCGGCCAGCGACTCGATCAGCGGCAGCGTCTCGCGCGTGCGGCCCCAATTGGCCGGCCCGGCGCACTTGTGGTGCGAGATCACCAGCGGCACGCCGGCCTCGAACGCGGTGTCGCCGGCTTCGTGCAAGGCCTCGATGATCTGCGCCATCTCGCTGCGCAGGTGGGTCGCGTAGACGCCGCCGTGGCGCGCGACGATGCGTGCCAGCTGCGTCACCTCGTCGGCCGGCGCCGGGTAGGCCTCTTCGTAGAACAGCCCCGACGACAGCCCGTGCGCGCCGCCGGCCATGCACGCGTCGAGCAGCGCGGCCATGCGCGCGCGCTCGTCGGCGCTCGCCGGCTGCGACAGGTCGCCCATCGCCGCGAAGCGCAGCGTCGTGTGGCCCACCAGCGCCGCGACGTTCAGCGACGGCCGCGCCGCCAGCACCGCGTCGCGGTAGGCCGCCATCGTCGGGTAGCGGAACGAGCCGGCACCCAGCAGGGTCAGCGGCGGTTTCGCGGCCTCGGTGACGAAGGGCGCGAGCGAGATGCCGCAGTTGCCGGTGACCACCGTCGTGATGCCCTGCGACAGCTTGGGCAGGCAGGCCGGGTCGCGCAGCACGATCGCGTCGTCGTGCGTGTGGGCATCGATGAAGCCGGGCGCGATGGCCAGGCCCCGGCAATCGACGACGTCGAGGTCGCTGACCGCGATGCCGGCCGGCAGGCGCTGGCGCAGCCCGACGCCGGTGCGCAGGATGCGGTCGCCGGCGATCAGCACGTCGCCGTGCCAGGCCGGGTCGCCGGAGCCGTCGACGACGAGGCCGTTCTCCAGCAGCGTCGCGCGCATCATGGCTTGCTCCCCACGCCGCCACCGTCCCAGCTCTGCAGCGGGTGGGTGCGGATGTCGATGCCATGGCGCTGCAGGGCCTCGCGCACGTAGCGCAGGCGCTGCACCGCCGGTTCGCCGCGGCGTTGCGCGACCAGCACGGTCAGGATCTCGATCACGGTCAGGTGGGTCAGGTAGGCGTCGATGCCGACGTGCATCACCGCATCGTCGGGCACGCTCAGGGCAATCAGCATGTCGGCGCGCTCGGCCAGCGGCGTGCCGGGGCGCGTGATGCAGACGGCCTTGGCGCCCTGCGCGCGCGCGATGTCCACCGAATCCAGCAGCGACGGCATGCCGCCGACGTGCGAGATCGCGACCACGACGCCGCTCGCGTTCTGCGCCGCGGCCGCCACCTGCTGCAGGTGGTAGTCGGCCCATGCGGTGGCCGACAGCCCGAGGCGGAACAGCCGCGCCTGCAGGTCCTGCGCCATGAACCACGAGGTGGCGCCTGCGCCGTACAGGTCGACGTGGCGCGCGAAGGCGATCGCGTTGACGGCGGCGTCCAGCGCCGCCATGTCGAGCTGCGAGCGCACGCCGGCCACCGAGGCGGCGGCGCTGCGCGAGATCTTGGCCACCACCTCGTCGGCGCGGTCCTCGATGTTGACGCGCCGGTGCAGCGGCGAGCCGCCCAGCGCCAGCGCATGCGCCAGCGCGAGCTTGAACTCGCGCAGCCCGGCGAAGCCGAGGTCGCGGCAGGTGCGCATCACCGTCGGCACCGAGCTGCCGGCGCGCTCGGCCAGCGATTCGAAGCTTTCCTCGAGCACCCGGTCGGGGTCTTCGAGGATCAGGTCGAGGATCGCGCGGCGCGCGGCCGGCGCACCCTCGCGCGCCGCGGCGACGTTCTCCAGCAAGGTCTTCGTCATGGGCAAGGTCAGAAATGCATCGCCACCGCGTCGCTGACGCGGTAGTCGTTCTCGACGACCGGCATCCAGTGCCATTTGTCGAAGGTGGTGCAGGGGTGCGAGATGCCCAGGCCGATGCGCTCGCCGACGGCCGGGGCGGTGGCTTCGTCGGCAGCATCCCAGCGCAGGTAGGCATGCTGGTCGTTCAGCCCGGTGATGGACCAGCCCGCCGGCACCGCGCCGGCCTGCAGCGCGCCGCGTGCCGCGCGCGCGATCGGCACCGGCAGCGCCAGGTCGAACGAGATGTCGCGCTTGCCGACCGCCAGGATCGCCAGGCCCGGCTCGGGGCGCGACTGCACCATCGCCCACACCTCCATCGCCGGGCGCAGCGTCTCGCCGCAGCCGCAGCCCAGGCGCGCCTCGACGCTGTTCACCATGCGCTGGTAGAAGCCGTGGTCGTGCGTCACGTAGCAGCCCGAGCGCAGCAGGCCGCGCACCGGGCGCGTCAGCGATGGCGTCAGCCGGCCCGCCACCAGGTCGAAGATCGCCGAGCCGCCGGCCGACAGCAGCACCTCGTCGGCATCGAACCAGCCTGCCGCATCGGCGGCCGCGGCGATGGCCTCGACGCGGTCCATCAGCGCCTTGGCATACGGCACGTCGGCATCGGTGTCGCCCTTGGCGCCCAGGCCTTCGTAGCACTCGATGCCGACCAGGCGGAGGGCCGCACTGTCGTGCAGGCGGCGCGCGACCGCCAGCGCCTCGTCCTGCGTGCGCACGCCGCTGCGCCCGCCGGGCACGCCGACCTCGAGCATGGCTTCGAAGGGCAGGGCGCCGGGATGGGCCTGCGCCCAGTCCTCGATCAGCGCGAGCTGCGCCAGCGAATCGACGAGGAACACGATGCGCAGGTCGGCATGGCCGCGCAGCAGCGCCTGGATCGCGGCCAGGTCGCTGTCGTGCACCACCTGGTTGGCGATCAGCGTGCGGCGGGCCCCGGCGGCCACGCCGATGGCCAGCTGGTTGACGGTCGCGAAGGTCAGGCCCCAGGCACCGGCGTCGAGCTGGCGCTTGAACAGCTGCGGCGACATCGTCGTCTTGCCGTGCGGTGCGAGCTGGATGCCCCAGTCCTGCGTGCGCTGCTGCATCCACGCGATGTTGTGCTCCAGCGCCTCGCGCTTGAGCACCGCCAGCGGCAGCGGCAGATCGCCGGCCAGCACGTTCCAGCCGGTGGCGGCGATTTCGCTGCGGCGGCGCGGCGAGGCGGTCAGCGGATAGCCCTTGAGGCCGGGTTGCAGGAGTGGGTCGATCAAATCGTTGGTCATGGTGATGTCCGTGGCCCGGATGCCAATCCGGGAGCGGCCGACAAACCCGGATTGGCATCCGGGCTACAAAGAATGCAGGCGCAGAAGCGACCGGGTGCCACTTCCGTCAACGCCGGCACCGCCTGCGCACACGCCTCGATCGCCTTCGGGCAGCGCGTGCGGAACACGCAGCCCGACGGCGGGTTCATCGGGCTCGGGATGTCGCCCTTCAGCGGGATGATCTCCGTCTTGTCCAGCGGATCGGGCTTCGGGCTCGCCGCCAGCAGCGCCTGCGTGTACGGGTGCAGCGGCCGCGCGAACAGCTCGGCCGTCGTCGACACCTCCATCACGCGCCCGAGGTACAGCACCACCACGCGGTCGCACAGGTACTCGACGACGTCCAGGTCGTGCGAGATGAACAGCATCGTCAGCGACAGCCGCTCGCGCAGCTCGGCCAGCAGGTTGATCACCTGGGCCTGGATCGACACGTCCAGTGCCGACAGCGGCTCGTCGGCGACGATGAACTCCGGCTCCACCGCCAGCGCGCGCGCGATGCCGATGCGCTGGCGCTGGCCGCCGGAGAACTCGTGCGGGAAGCGGCTCGCGTGCTCCGGCCGCAACCCCACCAGCTCGAGCAGCTCGGCGATGCGCTCCTTGCGCCGCCCCTTCGCGAGGCCGTGGGTGGACAGCGCCTCGTCGAGGATCGCACCGATGCGCATCTTCGGGTTCAGGCTCGCGTACGGGTCCTGGAAGATGATCTGCAGCTTGCTGCGCAGCCGGCGCATGCGCTCGGCCGACAGCGCGCCCAGGTCGTCGCCGCGGTACAGCACCTGGCCGTCGGTGCGCTCGATCAGGCGCAGCACGGTGCGGCCGATGGTGCTCTTGCCCGAGCCGGATTCGCCGACCAGGCCGAGCGTCTCGCCGGCCCGGATCGCGAACGACACGTCGTCGACGGCGCGCACCGGCTTGTCGCTGCTGCCGAAATAGCGCTTGAGGTTGCGCACCTCGATCAGCGGGGTGGCGATGGCATCGCTCATGCGGCATTCCTTTCGACCGACGGCACGCGGATGCAGCGCGCCTGGCGCAGTTCGCCGGTGGCCACCAGCGGCGGCGCGGCCTGCGCGCAGGCGGGGATCGCCTGGTCGCAGCGCGGCTCGAAGGCGCAACCCGGCGGCGGCGCCAGCGGGCTCGACACCTGGCCGCGGATCGCGAACAGCCGCTTCGGCCGCGGCTGCCCTGCCGCGTGCGCCTTGCCGGGCAGGCAGGCCAGCAGCCCCTGCGTGTACGGATGGGCGGGCGTCGCGAACAGCGGCCGCACCGGCGCCGCCTCGACCACGCGGCCGGCGTACATCACCACCACGTCGTCCGCATGGTGCGCCACCACGCCCAGGTTGTGCGTGATGAACAGGATGCTCATGCCGGTCTCGGCCTGCAGCCGGCGCATCAGCACCAGGATCTGCGCCTGGATGGTCACGTCCAGCGCGGTGGTCGGCTCGTCGGCGATCAAGAGCGTCGGATCGCAAGCCATCGCGAGCGCGATCATCACGCGCTGGCGCATGCCGCCCGACAGCTGGTGCGGGTATTCGTGCAGGCGCTGCGCGGCGGCCGGGATCTCGACCAGGTCGAGCATGCGCTTCGCGTGCGCCAGCGCGGCCGCACGGTCCAGCCCCTTGTGCAGCCGCACGCTCTCGGCGATCTGCTCGCCGACGGTGAAGACCGGGTTCAGGCTGGTCATCGGCTCCTGGAAGATCATCGCCAGCTCGTTGCCGCGCAGTCGGCGCATCTCGGCATCGGGCAGCGTCAGCAGGTCGACCGCGCGGCCGGCGCGCGTGACGAAGCGGGCCTGGCCTTCGACCTGCGCGCGGGCGGTCTTGGGCAGCAGGCGCATCAGCGTCAGGCTGGTGACCGACTTGCCGGAACCGGACTCGCCGACGATCGCGGTGGTCTTGCCGGGATCGATCGAGAAGCCGACGTCGGCGACCGAGCGCACCAGGCCGTCTTCGGTGGGGAAGCAGGTGCTGAGCCCGGTGACGGTGAGGCGGGGATCGGTCATGGCGTCTTCTTCAGCTTCGGGTCCAGCAGGTCGCGCACGCCGTCGCCGAGGATCTGCAGCGACAGCGCGGTGAAGATGATGGCCAGGCCCGGGAACAGCACGACCCAGAAGGCGCGGTCGGCGTACTGCTGGCTGCCGGCCACCATCGTGCCCCAGGTGGGGATCTCCGGTGGCACGCCGACGCCCAGGAAGGACAGCCCGGCCTCGGCCAGGATCGCGTACGCGAAGATGAACGACACCTGCACCAGGATCGGCGACAGCAGGTTGGGCAGGATGTGGCGCCACAGGATGCGCGAGGTGCGCACGCCCAAGGCGCGCACCGCCTCGACGAACAGCAGCTCGCGCACCACCAGCGTCGAGGCCCGCACCACGCGCGCGACGCGCGGCGTGTAGACCAGCACCAGCGCCAGCACCACGTTCAGCAGCGAGGGCCCGAGGATCGCGACCAGCGCGATCGCCAGCAGGATGTCGGGGAAGGACATCATCGCGTCGACCAGGCGCATCAGCGGTGTGTCGAGGCGGCGGAAGAAGCCGGCCACCAGGCCGAGCAGCGTGCCGGCGATCACCGAGCCGAGCGCCGTCAGCGCCGCGATGGCCAGCGAGTAGCGCGCACCGTGCACGATGCGGGCGTAGAGGTCGCGGCCGAGCTCGTCGGTGCCCAGCAGGTGGGCGGCGCTCGGGGCCTTCAGGCGGTCGAGCACGGCCGTGTCGTTGGGGTCGAAGGACGCGAACCACGGGGCACCGAGGGCCAGCACCGCGATGACGGCCAGCACGGCGGCCGACAGCATCACGATGCGGCGGTGCATCAGCTGGCGCAACAGGCGGGGCACTTTCACTTCCACGTCCTCACAGCTTCACCCTCGGGTCCACGGCGACATAGAGCAGGTCGATGGCGAAGTTGATCAGCACGTAGATCGCCGCGATCACCAGCAGCGCGCCATGGATCACCGGGTAGTCGCGGCGCAGCACCGCGTTGACCACCAGGTTGCCGATGCCCGGCAGCCCGAACACCGTCTCGGTGACGACCGCGCCGCCGATCATCAGCGCCACCGTCAGGCCGAGCACCGTGACGATGGGCACCAGCGCGTTGCGCAGCGCGTGCTTGAGCACCACGCTGCTTTCGGACAGGCCCTTCGAGCGCGCGGTGCGCACGTAGTCCTCGCCCAGCACGTCGAGCATCGACGCGCGCGTGAAGCGGATGATCAGCGCCGAGTTCAGCACGCCCAGCACGATGGACGGCAGCATCAGCGCATGCAGGCGTTCGGCCAGCGGCGCATCGGGGGCGCCATAGCCCGACACCGGGAACCAGCCGAGCGACACCGCGAACATCTGGATCAGCACGATGCCGAACCAGAAGCTCGGGATGCTGGCACCCAGCATCGCCGCGCCGGTGACGGCCTGGTCGAGCCAGCGCCCGCGGAACACCGCCGACACGATGCCGGCCGGGATGCCGATCAGCGCCGCGATCGCGACCGCCATCAGCGCCAGCAGCGTGGTCGGCTCGGCGCGTTCCCACAGCGCCTGCGTGACCGGGCGCTGCAGGAAGATCGACTGCCCGAGGTTGCCGTGCAGCACCTCGCCGAGCCAGTAGGCGAACTGCACCGGCAGCGGCTTGTCGAGGCCGTAGTCCTTCTGCACGCGGGCGATGTCCTCGGCGGTGGCCTGGTCGCCCAGCAGCACCGAGACCGGGTCGCCCGACGCGGCGCGCGTCAGCACGAACACCATCACCGCGACGATGGCGAGCACCGCCAGCATGCCGGCGAGGCGGGAGGCGAGGTAGCGGTGCATCGCTTCGGCCGGTTACTTGATGCGGGCATTCCAGAAGAACGGCCAAGTTGCCGGCACGTAGCCGTCGAGCGCCGGGCTGCGCGCCGACAGGCCGTTGAAGCGGCCGACGTTGATGTACGGCACCTCGTCGTACACCACCTGCTGCACCTTGCCCCACAGCGCGCCGCGCTTGGCCGGGTCGGTCTCCTGGTTGAAGGCCGACAGTGCAGCCTGCTTGGCCGGCGAGCTCCACCAGCCCGGTGCGCCTTCGCCCAGCTGCGGCGGCGACAGCATCGGCTCGGGGAACTGGCCGGAGTGGGTGACGTACAGGTCCCACAGCTTCGAGTCGTTGCGGCGCTGCACCAGCGTGGCCCAGTCGACCACGTTGAGCTCGACCTTGAAGCCGGCGCGCTTCAACTGCTCGGCCATCAGCAGCGCCATGTTGTAGTGGAAGTCGTACTGGCGGCTCGTCAGCACGCGCACCGGCTCGCCCTTGTAGCCGGCCTTCTCGGCGTCGTCCTTGGCCTTCTTGGCGTTGCGCTGGTTGTAGGCGTCGGTGCCGGCGTTCGAGTAGAACGGCGAGCCCTTCGGGAAGTGGTTGCCTTCGGCGCTGAAGAAGCGGGTGTCGCCGAAGCCGGCGGCCAGCATCTCGCCTTCGCCGATGGCGGTCTGCAGCGCGCGGCGCACGCCGGCGTTGGCGGCCACGCCTTCCTTGGTGTTGAGCACCAGGTAGGGGAAGCCGAACGAGGTGGTGAGGATCGGCACGGTCTTGCCGGTGGCCTTCTCCAGCCGCGACAGCGCCTCGACCGGCAGCAGGTCGGCGAAGTCGTACTGCGATGCCAGCGCGCCCTCGACGCGCGTGTTGGCATTGGGCACCGGCACGAAGCGCAGCTCCTCGATCAGCGCCTCGCGCTTGCCGGCGTAGCCGCTGGCGGCTTCCTTGCGCGCGCTGTACTTGTCGAAGCGCGTCAGCAGCACGTAGGCATCGGGCTTGCGTTCCTTGAAGCGGTAGGGGCCGGTGCCGACGAAGTCCTTCAGCGGGGTCGCGATGGCATCCTTGGCCATGATCGCGGCCATGCCGCTGGGCAGCGCGAGCTGCGACAGCAGCGGCGCGTACGGGTTCTTCAGCACGATCTGCACGCCGAGCGTGCCCTGCGCCTTGATGCTGTCCAGCTCCTTCGCGACCGCCTTGCCGCGCGGCGCCTGTTCCATCCAGCGCTGCAGGCTCGCGACCACGTCGTCGGCATTCAGCTCGCGGCCGTTGTGCAGCATCACTCCCTTGCGCAGGGTGATGGTGTAGCTCTTGCCGTCGGCGCTGATCTTCGGCAGCGACTCGGCCAGCATAGGCACCACGTTCCACTTCGCGTCGAAGGTGTAGAGCGGCTCGTAGACGTGCTGCATGATGGTGCCGACCAGGTCGGCGGTGGAGGCCATCGGGTCCAGCGTCTGCGGCTCGCCGACCATCGCGAGCGTCGCGAAATTGCGCGGCCCCTGGGCCTGCGCGATGCCGGCGACACCGATCAGGCAGGCGGCCAGGCCGAGCGCTGCGGGCAGCTTGAGCAGGGTGCGGCGGGGGAGCGTGTCGGGGCGGGACATGGTGGATCTCCAAAGGTCGGGGACGGCAGGGATCTGAACTACTGGTGAAAGTATTTTTCAGAACGACGCGACTATGGAGCAAAGTGCATGCCAAATAATCGGGGTTTTCCCGTGATGCGGCGGTGTTGACTGAAAGACACTTTCACATCTATGGTGCGAGCCTGCACTGTTTGCGTTCCTTCAAGGAGATATCGATGCCCCTCGACTACCTCGGCGCCCCGCCGGTGGCTTCCGACCGCCAGGCGCGGCCGTTCTCGCCGGCCGTGCGTGCCGGCGACTTCATCTACGTGTCGGGCCAGGTCCCGGCGGACGCGAACGGCGAGATCGTCGCCGGCGGCATCGAGGCGCAGACGCGCCAGGTGATGGAGAACCTGAAGGCGGTGCTGGCGCTGGCCGGCGCGACCTTCGACGACGTCTGCAAGAGCACCTGCTGGCTGCAGGACGCGCGCGACTTCGGCGCGTTCAACCGCATCTACATGAGCTACTTTCCCAACGGCAAGCCGGCACGGTCGACGACCGAGGCGAGGCTGATGGTGGATGCGAAGGTCGAGATCGACGTGATTGCGTACAAGCCGAAGGGCTGAGTGGAGGGGGCAAGTCCCGGATTGGCATCCGGGCTACCGTGCCCGTAGCCCGTGCCGCGGTCACCCCCGGTCCAGCAGTCGGGCGAGGGCGTCGCGTTGCTCGTCAAACTTCTGCTGATTGCCGGCCTGCAGCTGTCCCAGGTTGCGAAGCTTCCATTTGATGCCCGGCAATTCAGGGGCATGCGGTATTGCCAACAGGGACCAGTCGGGCTCGTTGGCGACCAAGGTCACAAGGAAGTGGCGCTCATCCGGGTCGAGAGATGCTTGCAGTTCGCTGACCATGCGTTCGCGGACGGCCAGCAGCGTTTCCAGCGCGACGGGCTCCGCGGTCATGCCCTGGAACGTGCGCTCGTAGTCCTGCGTGATGTCACGCGGAACAGGGAAGAGCACCTCATGGACAGGACGGTTGTGGCTCGCCAGGTAGACAACGAAGGCGCGCCTGATCGCAGCGGTGATGCCGCCATGTTCGAAGAGCTGCATGACGTCGAAGAGATCGCGCGGATGCTGCCGGTCCATGGCGGCGACCAGCTTGCCGCCGTACAGGTCTTCTGCCGACACCACGGGGGTGTCGAGGTCGGCCAGCAAGATCTCGCGCGCCTTGGGGACCAGCGCCGCCGACTGCGGCGGATGGATCGTTCCCCGCAGTACGAAGTTGACCTCGATCTTCACCTCGATCGGGCCTTTGCGGACCAGCAGCTTCGTGTCGCCGGCGTCTGCCGTCGTGTGCAGGCGAGTTTGGAAGCCTCGGGCTTGCAGGCGCTTGGCCGACTCCTTCAACGCACGGCCGATGCGGGCGAGTGCCCTGTCGCGTGGCAACCGGTGATCGCGGAAGACAAGGTCCAGATCGACGGACAGACGCGGCATGTCGCGCACGAACAGATTGATCGCCGTGCCGCCCTTGAGCGCGAAGGTGTCGTCCACGAAGACGAATGGCGCCGCCTGGGTGAGCAGCCGGGCGGTGTCGAGGTAGACCGGGTTCATGGTTTCAGAACCAGCAAGCCGCCTGCCGATTTCGAGACCCACGGGCGCTTGCTGCCTGTGGGCAACGCGTCCGGATCCAGCTTCGCGCGCCACGGCAGGGACAGTTCTCGGCCCATCTGCAGGCAAAGCCGCACCGTCTTGACGTTGGTACAGCGTTGCAGGAGCTCTCGCAGCGCATCGGCTCGCAGGCCGTAGCAGCCCTCTGCGATGTCCCGTGCTTCCTGCATGGGCTGTCGGACACCGATATCGCTCAACATTTCGAGCAAGGCACGCTCCGGCGAGGATACCTGCGGTGCGCCGCTGCGCTGCTCGAATCTGCCGACGTGCAGCATCGCATCGGCTTGTTCGGCGAACAGCCGCTTGCGGTGGTATTCGGCCGGGAAACGGTCAGTGAACCACTCGGGCAGCTCCCCTGCATCCCAGCCACACAAGTCCAACTGCGGTTGCTGGCTCACGTAGTGCCGGATCCCGTGCCAGTCCAGTGCGGACTTCCCGCCGACGTGCAGGCCCGCCACCCGGCTTTGCAGCAGGAGAAGGCAGGGGTCGAGGTCGAGGTTCTCGTTCGGCCGCCTGAAGACGCCCCTGCCCAGGCGATCCAGCCAGCCCGCCCGCACATAGTGAACGGCCAGGTCGGCGGAGACGCCCAGCGCAGCCAGGACCTCCGACGTCAATGGCGCGTTGGGCGGCATCTGGCGGTAGAGTTCTTTTAGTTTGGTGCGAGTTGTCGTAGCCATGCTGCGATTCTGCGGCATCGGACAATCGCTGGCTATCCTGATATTTGTACCGTTGCCGCAGTCAAGCTACGACAACAAGAAATATTCAAAGCTATGGCAAGGCTCGCCCGGGCATCAGACGGCGACCGAAGCCGCCACCTGCCGCTCCTCCCGCGCCACCCGCCCCCGCTCGATCACCACCACCCGGTCCGCCATCGCGATGGTGTCCGGCCGGTGTGCCACCACCACCCGCGTCAGCCGCATCGCCGACACGGCCTGGTTCACCGTCTGCTCGTTGCGCAGGTCGAGGTGGCTGGTGGCCTCGTCGAGCACCAGGATGCGCGGTTCGCGGTACAGCGCGCGCGCCAGCAGCACGCGCTGCTTCTGGCCGCCCGAGATGCCCACGCCGACGTCGCCGACCAGCGTGTGGTAACCCATCGGCATGCCCTGGATCTCGGTGTCGATCGCCGCCAGCTTCGCGCAGGCCTCGATGCGCGCCATGTCGGGCTCGGCGTCGAAGAAACAGATGTTGTCGGCCAGCGAGCCCGAGAACAGCCGGTCCTCCTGCATCACCGTGCCGATCAGCGCCCGGTAGTTGGCCAGCCCCAGGTGCAGGATCGGGGTGCCGTCGAACAGCACCTCGCCCTGAGTCGGCGCCAGCAGGCCCAGCATCACCTTCACCAGCGTCGTCTTGCCGCAGCCCGACACGCCGGTCAGCGCCACGCACTCGCCGGCCTCGACCGTCAGGTCGACGTTCTCCAGCACCCATGGCTCGGTGCTCGCGTAGCGGTAGTACACGCCGCGCAGCTCGATGCGCGCCGGCCGGCGCGACAGGTCGATCTCGACCGCGCTGGGCGCCTCGGCCGCCTCGGCCTCGGCCAGCACGATGTCGGCCACGCGCTCGCCGTGCAGGCGCAGCATCGCCAGCTCCGACAGCTTGTCGATCATCGACGCGACGCGCGTGGAGAACAGCTCCTTGTAGGCCATGTACGCGAACAGCATGCCGACCGTGAAGCTGCCCGCCAGCACCGAGCGCGCCGCCAGCCACACCACCAGCACCCGCTCCAGGCCGAACAGCAGCGTCTGCGCCGTCTCGTTGCTGATGTGCACGCGCTGCACGCGCAGCCCGGCATTGAACTGGTCGGCCAGCATGTTCATCCAGCCGGCCCGGCGCAGCCCGCCGCGCCCGAACAGCCGCACGCTCTGGATGCCGCTGGCCGTCTCCAGGAAGTGCGTCTGCTGCTTGGCCGCGTGGATGATCTCCTCGGAACTCGCCTCGCGCAGCGCATGGAACACCGACCATCGAAGCCCGGCGTACAGCACCGTCGCGGCCAGCGACACTGCCAGCAGCTGCAGGCTGTAGGCGGCCATCATCGCCGCGGTGCCCAGCACCATCAGCGCGTCGACCAGCGCCGTCACGACGCCGGTGGTCAGCGTCTTCTGGATCACCGTCACCGAGCCGAAGCACGAAATGATGTGGCCCACGTGCCGCTTCTCGAAGAACTCCAGCGGCAGCTTCACCAGGTGGCCGAACACGTTGCCCAGCCACTGGAAGTTCAGCCGCGCGCTCAGCGTCGCCACCCACCAGCCGCGCACCGCGCTCAAGGCCGACTGCAGCAGCACCAGCAGCCCGAAGCCGATCGCCAGGATGGCCAGCAGGTCGAGGTCGGCCACCAGCAGCCCGTGGTCGACCACCCACTGCAGGTAGAACGGCAGCGCGATCACCACCACCTCCAGCGCGACCGCCAGCGCGACGATCTGCGCCAGGCTGCTGCCCAGCCCGGTGATGCGGCCCATCAGCCCGCGCAGCGTGAAATCGAGCTTCTCGCGCCGCGGCTCGAAGCCGGCCGCCGGCACCAACTCCATCGCGATGCCGGTGAAGTGCTGCGCGAACTCGTCGGGCGCGAACGAGCGCACGCCGATCGCCGGGTCGTGGATCACGATGCGCCGCGCCGACACCGACTTCAGCACCACGAAGTGGTTCATGTCCCAGTGCAGCACGCAGGGCAGCTTCAGCTGGTCGAGGTGCTCCATCTCCAGCTTCAGCGGCCGGGTGTCCAGCCCGAGCGCGGCAGCGATGCGCACCATGCTCTCGAAATTGGTGCCCTTGCGCGACAGCGCGAAGCGCAACCGCAGCGTCGGCAGGTCGGTGTCGATGCCGTGGTAGACGGCGATCATCGCGATGCTGGCCAGGCCGCATTCGGTGGCCTCCGTCTGCACGATCACCGGCAGGTGGCGCGACAGTCCGAGCCGGCGCGTCACGCCGGGCGGCACCGGATCGCGGTCCATGCTCATCGCGCCGCCACCTGCAGGCCGGCCAGCGGCTCGAGCACCCACTCGATCAAGGTGCGCTTCTCGGCCACCAGGCTGGCCTGCACGCGCATGCCGGCCTTCAGCGACGCACGCCAGGCGAGCGCGGCGCTGTCGGTGGGGTCGATCGCGACGCGCACGCGGTAGACATTGGCGTCGCCCGGCAGGCCGTCGGCCGGCGACACCGCGCTTTGCGCCACCTCGCGCACGCGCGCCGGCAACTGGCCGAAGCGCGCATACGGAAAGGCGTCGACGCGCAGCTTCACGCGCGTGCCCGGCTGCACGAAGCCGGCGGCACGCGTCGGCACGTCGAGCTCGGCCTCGAGTTCGCCGTCGGCCGGCAGCAGCGTGGCCAGCAACTGGCCGGCCGCGACCGCCTGGCCGGGGCTGGCCAGCAGCGCGGCCACGCGGCCGGCCTGGGGCGCCAGCACCGCCATCTCGCGGCGGGCCTCGTTCTCGGCCTGCTGCTGCGTCAGCGCCTGCGCCTCGCGCTTGAGCTGCGAGCCTTCGCGGTCGGCCTGCAGCGGCAGCGCCTGGCGCTGCGCGCGCGCCGTGGACAGGTCCTGCTGCAGCCCGAGCCGCTGGCGCTCCAGCGTGGCCAGGCGCGAGCGCTGGTCCAGCACCTCGGCATTCTTCTCGGCCACCTCCACCGGCGACACCGCGCCCGAACGCACCAGCTCCGGGTAGCGCGACGCGACGTCCTGCACCACGTCGACGCGCTCGCGCTGCAGCGCGATCTCGCGCTCTTGCTGCTGCAGCGCGGCGGCCAGGTTGGCGATGCGCGCATCCAGCGCGCCGGCCTGCTGGCGCGCCTGTTCGCCCTGCTGCTGCAGCTCGCCGAGCAGCGCGCTCTGGCGGCTCGAGAGCGATTGCGCCACCGCCGACTGCGTCGGCCCCTGCGCGCTGGACTGCTCGTTGGACAGGCGCAGCACCGGCGCGCTGGCCGCCACCTGCTGGCCCTGCGCGGCCCCGCCCGGCAGCACCACGCCGGCCTGCGGCGCCACCAGCCGCAGCACGCCGCCGCGCGGCAGCAGCACGCCGCCGACGGTCTCCTGGCGCGCGAAGCCCTGCGTCGCGGCGAACGCGACCAGGGCCAGCACCAGCAGCACGAAGAAGGCCGTCCACGCGGCCTGCCGCGGGCTGCGCGTCAGCACGATGGCACCGTGGAACTTCTGGCGCTGGTGGTCGATGGCCTGGCGGCGGAACAGGTCGGGCACGTCGCGGTGGGGGGTCGGTTGCAGGGCCGCGGAAACGGCCCCGACGCGGAGCGTACCGGAGATTGCGCCCGCCGGGCTCAGGTGCTGTCGCGCACCACCAGCTGGTAGCCGGCGTCGATGGCCGGCCGCGCGACGCTCTCGCCGCGCATCAGCGCGAGCAGCATGCGCGCCGCCGCGGCGCCCACCTCGGCGCGCGGCGTGCGCACCGTCGTCAGCGACGGCAGCATCTGGTCGCTGCCGGTCAGGTCGTTGAAGCCGGCGATCGCGATGCGCTCCGGCACCGCCACGCCCAGGCGCAGCGCCGCCAGCAGCGCGCCCTGCGCCAGGTCGTCGTTGCAGAAGAAGATCGCGTCGACCGGGCGCTTCAGCTCGAGGATCTGCTCCAGCATCTGCCCGCCCAGCGCCAGCGACGACGGCGCCGGGTTCAGCCACTCCAGCGTCGCGTCGTAGGCGCCTGCGGCCTGCAACTCGCGGCGCCAGCCTTCGCGCCGCTGCATCGTGCGCGGGTCGAGCTGCGCCGCGGCGAACGCGATGCGCCGGCGCCCGCGCGCCAGCAGGTGGCGCGTCAGCGTGGCCGCCGCCTCGGCCTGCGAGAAGCCGACGCTGTAGACGCCCGGCACCTCCGACAGCTCCATCAGGTGCACGCAGGGCACGCCGCTCTGCGCAATCAGCGCCCGCGTCGCATCGCTGCGGTCCAGCCCGGTCACCATCAGCCCGGCCGGGCGGTGTTGCAGCTGCTCGCGCAGCAGTTGTTCCTCTTCGCCGATGTCGTAGTGCGTGACGCCGATCAGGCTTTGGTAGCCGGCAGCGCGCAGCGTGCGCTGCACTTCTTCCAGCAGGTCGACGAACAAGGCGTTCGACAGCATCGGGATCAGCACCGCGACGTGCGCGCTGTGGCGCGAGGCCAGCGCGCGCGCCGCCGGGTCGGGCACGTAGCCCAGGCGCAGCGCCGCGCTCTTGACGCGCGCGACCAGGTCGGGGTGCACCGCGCGCTCGCCGCGCAGCGCGCGCGACACGGTGATCGGGCTCACCTCGGCCAGCCGGGCCACGTCGGCCAGGGTCACGCGGCCGGTGGCGCGCGGGCGGGCAGGGACAGTGCTCATCGGGTCGTCGTCACACGCTGATCAGGGAAAGTCCGCATCGGAAGGCGCGCCATTGTTCACTAGGATAGCGCTGTCCTGCAACCGGGCGGATGCAGTGATTCCCCTGATGTTCGCCGTTTTCCCAGAAATGGACAGCGCTGTCCTTCAACCCGTGGCACACAGATGATCGGTTCGGTGGTGATGATGGGCGTGGCCGGTTGCGGCAAGTCGACGGTGGGTGCCGCGGTGGCCGGGGCCGAGGCCTTGCGCCTGGTCGAAGGCGACGACCACCACAGCGCGGCGAGCCGCGACAAGATGAGCCGCGGCATCCCGCTCACCGACGCCGACCGCGACGGCTGGCTGACGACGCTGGCCGGCGAGCTGGCGCTGCACCCGCAGGGCATCGTGCTCACGTGCTCGGCCCTGCGCCGCGCCTACCGCGAGCGGCTGCGCGCGGCGGCCCCGGCGCTGCGCTTCGTCTTCCTCGAGCTGACGCGCGACCAGGCGCTGGCGCGCGTGACGGCGCGCGCGTCCTCGCACTTCTTCTCGGCCAGCCTGGTCGACAGCCAGTTCCAGACGCTGGAGTCGCCGGTCGGCGAACCGCGGGTGTTGCGCGTGGACGCGACGGCGCCCTTGCCCGAACTGCAAAGCCGGATTTCGGCCTGGCTGCATGCCACGGAGACACCATGACCCCGAACCCTGATCGAGCGCCGCTGCTGCAGCGCATCGCCAACGCCGCGATGGCGTCCTGCCTGGGCGTGATGGCGGTGGCGGTGTTCATCAACGTCGTGCTGCGCTACGGCTTCGGCAGCGGGGTCGCGGCCAGCGAAGAGCTGTCGCGGCTGCTGTTCGTCTGGATGGTCTTCATCGGCGCGACGGCGGCTTACCCGCTGGGCGAGCACATGGCCTTCACCAGCCTGCTGGGCCTGCTGCAGCGCAAGCCGCGCGCGATGCAGGCCCTGACGCTGCTGATCCGCGCGCTGGTGGTGCTGGCCTGCGTGCTGCTCGCCTGGGGCGCCTGGCAGCAGGTGGTGGTCGGCATGGACAGCCGCTCGGTGGTGCTGAACTACCCGGCGGCGCTGCTGCCGCTGCCGGCCTTGCTGTGCGCCGTCGCGATCGGCGCGATGGCGTTCGTCGAGCTGGTCCGCAACCGGCCGATGGCGCTGGGCCATGGCGCGGAGGTCGAGTGATGTCGCCCGAAGGTCTCGCATTCATCGTCTTCTCCGCCGGCATGCTGGTGCTGATGGGCATCGGCATGAACATGGCGCTCGCGCTGGTGCTCACCGGCGCCGGCATGGCCTGGGTGCTCGGCTTCTGGGACACCCAGCTGCTGGCGCAGAACCTGGTGGCCGGCATCGACAGCTTCCCGCTGCTGGCGGTGCCGTTCTTCATCCTGGCCGGCGAGCTGATGAACTCGGGCGGCATCAGCCGCCGCATCATCGACATGGCGCAGGCCTGGGTCGGCCACATCCGCGGCGGGCTCGGCTACGTGGCGATCGGCGCGGCGGTGCTGATGGCCAGCATGAGCGGCTCGGCGCTGGCCGACACCGCGGCGCTCGCCACCATCCTGCTGCCGATGATGCGCCAGCAGGGTTACCCGATGGCCACCTCGGCCGGGCTGATCGCGTCGGGCGGCATCATCGCGCCCATCATCCCGCCGTCGATGCCGTTCGTGATCTACGGCGTCACCACCAACACCTCGATCTCGGCGCTGTTCATCTCGGGCATCGTGCCGGGGCTGTTGATGGGCGTCGGGCTGATCTTCGCGTGGCGCTGGGTGCTGCGCCGCATCGAGCTGCCGTCGGGCACGCCGCTGCCGATGCGCGCGCGCCTGAAGGCGACCGCCAAGGCCTTCTGGGCGATGCTGATGCCGGTGATCATCATCGGCGGCATGAAGAGCGGCATCTTCACGCCGACCGAGGCGGCGGTGGTGGCGGCCTTCTATGCGTTGGTGGTGGCGCTGTTCGTGCACCGCGAGATGCGCATCCCCGAGATCGGCGGCGTGCTGGTGCGGGCGGCCAAGACGACGGCGATCGTGATGTTCCTGTGCGCCGGGGCGCAGGTCGCGAGCTACATGATCACGCTGGCCGACCTGCCGAGCGTGCTGACGAGCTGGCTGGGCCCGCTGGTCGAGAGCCCGCGCCTGCTCATGGCGGTGATGATGATCGTGCTGGTGCTGATCGGCACCGCGCTGGACCTGACGCCGACCATCCTGATCTTCGGTCCGGTGATGCTGCCGATCGCGGTGAAGGCCGGCATCGACCCGGTCTATTTCGGGCTGATGTTCATCCTGAACGGCGCGATCGGGCTGATCACGCCGCCGGTGGGCACGGTGTTGAACGTCGTCGCCGGCGTCGGCCGCCTGCCGATGCACAGCGTGATCAAGGGCGTCAACCCGTTCCTGCTGGTCTACGTGCTGCTGCTGGCGCTGTTCGTCGCCTTCCCGCAGATCGTCATCGCGCCGGTGCACTGGCTGCGCTGAGCGTCCTTCTTCTTCCATCCCCCTCGAGGAGACAACTCGTGAACATGATTCGCCGCACCCTCATCGCCGCCGCCGCGGCTGCCGTGCTTGCTGCGCCGCTGGCCGGCTTCGCCCAGGACATCAAGCCGCGCCTGATCCGCTTCGGCTACGGGCTCAACGAGCAGAGCAACCAGGGGAGGGCTGCCAAGTTCTTCGCCGAGCAGGTCGAGAAGGCCTCGGGCGGCAAGATGAAGGTGCGCGCGATCGGCGCGGCCGCGCTGGGCCCGGACGTGCAGATGCAGCAGGCGCTGATCGGCGGCGCGCAGGAGATGATGGTCGGCTCGACCGCGACGCTGGTCGGCATCACGAAGGAGATGGCGCTGTGGGACACGCCGTTCCTGTTCAACAACGCGAAGGAGGCCGACACCGTGCTGGACGGCCCGATCGGCCAGAAGGTCAACGCGAAGCTGCAGGACAAGGGCCTGGTCGGGCTCGCGTACTGGGAGAACGGCTTCCGCAACCTCACCAACAGCAAGCGCCCGATCACGAAGCTGGAAGACCTGAACGGCGTCAAGCTGCGCGTGATGCAGAACAACGTCTACCTGGACAGCTTCAAGACGCTGGGCGCGAATGCGGTGCCGCTGCCGTTCTCGGAGCTGTTCAGCGCGCTGGAGACCAACACGGTCGACGGGCAGGAGAACCCCTACAACACCATCCTGTCGAGCAAGTTCTTCGAGGTGCAGAAGTACCTCAGCATCACCAACCACGTCTACAGCCCGTGGATCGTGCTGGTGAGCAAGAAGTGGTGGGACCAGCTGTCGAAGGACGAGCAGAAAGTGCTGGCCGATGCAGCGAAGGCGAGCCGCGATTTCGAGCGCAAGGACACGCGCGAGGAAGCGGGCCGCGCGCTGGCCGACCTGAAGGGCAAGGGCATGCAGATCAACGAGCTGTCGCCGGTCGAGGCGGGGCGCATGCGCGACAAGCTGACGCGCGTGAATGCCGGCATCGGGGCGAACATCGGGATGGACCTGTGGCAGGAGACGCAGGGGGAGTTGGCTCGTCTGCGCAAGTAGGTCTTCTCTTGTTTTCGCCGCGTGGGGAGCTGGGGGGCTCCTCTGCGGTCATGTCCCCCGCGCCTTGATTGCCTGGCGGCAATCAAGGC
>NZ_JBFUEB010000068.1:0-36869 GCF_056404395.1 Rhizobacter sp. P2_D12
CCAAGCCGGTGTTGTCCTTGCGCAGCCCCGACAGCCCGTGCCAGACCTCGCCTTGCGCGGTGACGACCTCGAGCCCCAGGCAGAGCTCGCGCGCGTTGCCGTAGCGCAGCACCTGCGTGCCGCCGGCATTGGTCGCCAGGTTGCCGCCGATCGTGCAGCTGCCTTCGGCGRCCAGGCTCAGCGGGAACAGCAGGCCCTGGGCGGCCGCCGCCTCCTGCACCGACTGCAGCACGCAGCCGGCCTCGACCGTCATCGCCAGGTTGGCCGCATCGATGCTGCGCACGCGGTCCATGCGCGACAGCGTCAGCAGCACCTGGGTGCCGCTGTCGTCCGGCACGCCGCCGCCGACCAGGCCGGTGTTGCCGCCCTGCGGCACGATGGACGCGCCGTGGCTGATGCAGGTGGCCACCACCTGTGCCACCTCGTCGGTCGAGCCCGGCCGCACCACCGCCAGCGCCTTGCCGCGGTAGCGCTTGCGCCAGTCGTGTTCGTAGCCGGCCAGGTCGCCGTCGGTCAGCACGTTGGCCGGGCCGACGATCGCGCGCAGCGATTCGAGCAGCAGCGGCTTCATGGCTGCGCCTTCGCATGGCCCAGCCGCCAGCGCACGTGCAGGCCGCAGGCGGCGAACAGCACCAGGCACAGCGCCACCTCGATCAGGCCGAGCCAGCTGCCGGCGCCACGGTCGCTGCCGGCGCGCACCACGCCTTCGATGAAATACAGCCAGACCAGCAGGCTGACCCAGCGGTAGGTGTACATGCGGTTGCGCAGCAAGCCGGCCAGCGCGATGGCGAGCGGCAGCACCTTCAGCGCGAGCCAGGTGCCGCCCGGTCGCAGCGGCGCGAGCCACAGCTCCCAGGCCACGCCGAGCACGATCAGGCCGGTGAGGCTGCCGACCGCGAGCACGCGCGTCCAGGCCACGACGGGAGGGAGGGGGACGGGTGGAGTCGGGGAAGGGGAGGTGGTCATCGCTGGCTATGATGCCACCCGATGAATCTCCCGACACAGGCCGAGGCCGCGGTCCCCAAGCTCAGCTGGCGGCAACAGCTGTCGCGCCTGCTGCAGACGCTGCAGACCTGGCCGTGGCTGGAGACGCTGTACACGCTGCGCCAGCGCTTCCGCGAGGACCGCCTGGGCCTGACGGCCAGCAGCCTGACCTTCACGACGCTGATCTCGCTGGTGCCGCTGGTCACGGTGATGCTGGCGGTGTTCACCGCGTTCCCGATGTTCTCGAGCTTCCAGGAGGCGCTGCAGAAGTACTTCCTGCAGAGCCTGGTGCCCGATTCGATCGCCAAGCCGGTGCTGGGCGCGTTGACGCAGTTCGCGAGCAAGGCGAACCGGCTGGGCACCTTCGGCCTGGTGCTGCTGGTGTTCACGGCGCTGGCGTTGATGCTGACGATCGACCGCACGCTGAACGCGATCTGGCGCGTGCCCAAGCCGCGCCCGATCGCGCAGCGCGTGCTGGTGTACTGGGCGGCGATGACGCTCGGGCCGCTGCTGCTGGGCGTCAGCCTGTCGCTCACCTCGTATGCGATCTCGGCGTCTCGCGGCGTGGTGGGCGTGATGCCGGGCGGCGTCAGCCTGCTGCTGAACGTGCTCGAGTTCGCGCTGCTCGCGGCGGCGATGGCGGGGCTGTTCCACTACGTGCCGAACACGCTGGTGCGCTGGCGCCATGCGGTGGCGGGCGGCGTGTTCGTCGCGGCCGGCTTCGAGCTGGCGAAGAAGGGGCTCGGCTGGTACCTGGGTTCGGTGCCGACCTACACGACGCTGTATGGCGCGTTCGCGACGGTGCCGATCCTGTTGATCTGGATCTACCTCGGCTGGGTGATCGTGCTGCTGGGCGCGGTGATCGCGGCCTATGCGCCCAGCCTGCAGATGCGCGTGATCCGCCGCCCGTCGACGCCGGGCTACCTGTTCCAGCTGGCGGTCGGCATGCTGCGCGAGTTGGCGCAGGCGCGCACGCTGAGCACGCACGGCATCAGCGCGGCGCAGCTGTCCGAGACGCTGCGCACCGACCCGCTGCAGATCGAGCCGCTGCTCGACACGCTGGTCGCGATCGACTGGGTGGGCCGGCTGGACGAGGAGGGCAATGCCCGCTACGTGCTGCTGTGCGACCCGGCGACCACGTCGGCCCAGCCGCTGCTGGCGCAGGTGCTGCTGGACCCGACGCCGACGCTGCGGGGGTTCTGGCACCGGGCGCAGTTCAGTTCGATGATGCTGCAGGATGTGATCGCGGCGGATTGACGCGGGCGGGCGCTTCTGCCGCTGATGCGGAACCGAGGGGTATGGGGGTGTTACTGAAGCAGCAGTTGCGGCAGGGGCTGCTGCGACGCGAATCCTCGAACTTGGAGTCCGCATGCTTTCTCCCGTGACTGTTAAATCTCAAGGCGCGCGTGCTGGTTCCGAGCCGAAGACGACGGGGAGCGAGCATCATCAGCAGACGGCATTGGCGCTGAAGACCCTGCCCCCCGCCCTGCATCCGTCGGCAATGGCGCTGGTGCAGATCCTCGACGACCGGCGACTTCCCGACAAACTGAGCGCCGTCGTCGTCGATTCGTTGGATGCTTCGACACGAAAAGGCTTTCTGGACAAACTTGGCCAGATCAAGTCCGCGCAATTGGAGCTCCTTGCTTCAAACTGGAAAGCAAGTGACCGGATCCAGGACGGGCAGGCAACATTTCGTGATCTGATACGTCGCTGGCGCGACCGCTTCAATGAAGCGGATGGCAAGGCCATCGATGCAATCGAGGCTTCATTGCCTTCCAGTGCTCGCGCCAACAGCAGCGATTGGGGCAAAATTCTTGTCGCGATCAACCGCATCGAATTCGTGATCGATGGAAGTGCGGCCTCGGTCCTCACGGTTGATCAGGCCCAAGCCGAAATCAGGGCCTTCGCTGACTCACTGCCGGCCAGTGGCGAGCCGAAAGGAATGTGCGCGGTCGCGTGCCTGGGTCTTTGCAAAACGATGGCACGGCTTCCAGCGGACAAGGACGCCTCGTGGGGCATTTACTTTCCGGTTTTGCTGGCGAAGATCCTTGAGTCCGACGACCTGGTCGGTTTGAAGTCGCTGCTTGCAAGTTCCGCCGAGACACTGAAGCAAGCATGCGGTTGAGTTGTTGACGCAGGCCGATGCGGATCGTCAGCGGCTCGCCCCGGATTCAGCGCACGCGTGGATCACGCAGTTCTTACCCTGCCGCTTGGCCGCATACATCGCGTCGTCGGCCAGCTGCAGCAGGCGCGGCGCGTTCTGCGCATCGGCCGGCGCCAGCGCATAGCCGATGCTCGCGCTGATGCCATGCCGGTCTACCGCCGCGACGGCCGACAGCATGTGCAGCGCCAGCGCGTGCGCCCCGGCCGTGTCGCGCACCGGTGCCAGCACCAGGAACTCGTCCCCGCCGAAGCGCCCGACCGCATCCTCGGCCCGCACCGAGGCTTGCAAGGCACTGGCCACCGCCACCAGCAGCTCATCCCCGACCCGGTGCCCCCGCCGGTCGTTGACTTCCTTGAACCCGTCCAGGTCGACGAAGAACAGCGCCACCGGCATCTGCGCCGGGTCCACCAGCGCCGCCTCGATGCGGTCCATCATCGTGCGCCGGCTCAGCACGTCGGTCAGCGCATCGCGTTCGACGCTGCGCTTCAACTGCTCCTGCGTGATCGTCAGTTCGTGCACGTCCACCGTCACGGTGTAGACGCCGATGACGTCGCCGTCGGGCCCGAAATCCGGCACGTAGCTGGTGCGCATCCAGCGCCGCCCCAGCGTCACCAGGTCGACCATGCGCGTGTACTGCACCGTGTGCCCCGCCAGCGCCCGGTCGAAATACGGCTCGTGCTCGGCCCAGCGCTTGGCGCCGCGCACGTCGCCGATCGGCCGGCCCAGCAGCTGCTTGGGCTGCTGCCCGGTGGCCTCGACATACGCCTTGTTGACGAAGCGCAGCACGAAGTCGCGGTCGACATAGGTCAGCGGGAACGGGATGTTCTCGGTGAAGCGGTCCAGCCGCTGGCGCGCCGCGACCAGCGCCTCGCGCTCCAGCACGTCCTGGTGGATGTCGATCGCGATCGTGAAGATGCCGTCGACCCGGCCCGCCGGATCGAGGTGCGGCAGCACCTGGATGCGCGCCCAGCGCCCGGCGTGGCAGCCATGGTTCAGGCGCCGCTCGTAGTTGACGGTGCGCCCCTCGGCCGCCTGCGCAAACGCGCACTGCGCGCGCGCCCAGGCCTCGTCGCCGAACAGCTCCTGCAGCGTGTGGCCCAGCAGGTCCTCGYGGCTGCGCTGCGCCCACTGCAGGTAGGGGTTGTTGCAGAACACCAGCCGGTGCTCGAGGTCCCAGCGGCCGATCGGCAGGTCGATCGCATCGATCAGCCGCTCGATGTGGACGAGCTGCTCGAGGACCGGGAGGTCGTTGGCGTCCATGGGCAGGGGCCCTGGCTCAGCGCGGCGTCAGAACGGGATCCTGCCCAGCCAGATGTCCTTGTACATGACCCAGTCGCCCATGAAGCTGTAGAGCGGGCGCTTGAACGAGGCCGGGCGGTTCTTCTCGAAAACGAAATGACCGACCCACGCGAAGCCGTAGCCGCACAGCAGCGCATAGAGCAGGTAGACCGGCTGGCCACGCACCAGCCCGGTGAGCAGGCAGCTCAGCGCCAGGCTCGAACCGACGAAGTGCAGGCGCCGGCAGGTGCGGTTGGCATGCTCGCCGAGGTAGAACGGATAGAACTCGGCAAACGACTTGATCGACGCTGCGTCTGGAGGAACGGTACTGCTGTTCATGAGGTCTCCTCCGAAATGAAGGTCCGGATCGCATTCAACACGGCGTCGGGCGCCTCTCCCATCAGGGAATGCCCGGCCGGCAGCATGAGAACGTTACCTTGCAACGCCTGGGCCAGGGCCATGCCCGCCTTCGGTGCGTTCATCTGGTCGTGCGACCCTGCGATCAGCAGGCTCTTGCAGCGCACGCGCGCGGCGGCCTCCAGCCCACCGGCGTAGTGGTCGCACACCTGGAAATCGTTGTGGAACAGGTTGCCGTGCCCGGCGGCGGTGTGTGCGGCCTGCAGGCGGCGCATCAGCGCACGGTTCGCGCCGTGCAACGAGAACCCCGGCGCGGGCGCCGATGGCTTGGCGGCATGACCGGCGTGCGAGAAGGCATTGACCCTGTCGATGGCTTTCAGCGGCTCGTTCAGCGCGGTGGCCAGCAGTGCATCCGACACCTTCATCGGGTATGCCGGCCCCAGCAGCACCAGGTGGCTGGCACGCTCGCCCAGCCGGGCCGCCGCTTCCAGTGCGATCAGCGAACCCATGCTGTGCCCGACCAGCGCGGCGCGTTCGACACCGGCGGCCTCCAGCAGCGCGATCAGCCAGTCGGCCAAGGCCTCGACGCTGCCCAGCGCCGGCCCGGCGCTGCGGCCGTGGCCGGGCAGGTCGGGGGCCAGCACGCTGCGGCCGTGGTGCGCCAGGTAGCGGCTTTGCAGGCCCCAGACGCTGTGGTCGTGCATCGCGCCGTGGATGAACACGACGGACGGCCGCCCGGCCTCGACCGGCTTGCCGCCGGTGTAGGCATAGGCCTCGCGGCCCTGCAGTTCGAGCCTCATGCGCCACCCGCCTTCTGCGCGGCGCGCAAGGCGCGCGACAGGTCGTCGACCAGGTCGTCCGCGTCCTCCAGCCCGATCGACAGCCGGATCGTGCCCTGCGTGATGCCGGCCTGGGCCAGCGCCGCGTCGTCCATGCGGAAGTGCGTGGTGCTTGCGGGGTGGATCACCAGCGAGCGGCAGTCGCCGACGTTGGCCAGGTGCGAGAACACCTTCAGCGCCTCGATGAAGGCGCGGCCCTGGGCGCGCTGGCCCTTCAGGTCGAAGCTGAACACCGAGCCGCTGCCGCGCGGCAGCAGGCGCCGGGCGAGCTCGTGGTCCGGGTGGCTCGGCAGGTCGGGGTGGCCGACGCGCGCGACCATCGGGTGCGCGGCCAGGAACTGCACCACCTTGCGCGCGTTCGCGACGTGCCGCTCCATGCGCAGCGAGAGCGTCTCGATGCCCTGCAGGATCAGCCACGCGGTGTGCGGGCTCATGCAGGCGCCGAAATCGCGCAGGCCTTCGCGGCGCGCGCGCAGCAGGAAGGCGCCGACGGTGCTCTCCTCGCTGAACACCATGCCGTGGAAGCCGTCGTAGGGGCGGCTCAGTTCGGGGAAGCGGCCGGAGCGGTCCCAGTCGAACTGGCCGCTGTCGACCAGCACGCCGCCGATCACGGTGCCGTGGCCGCTCAGGAACTTGGTGGCCGAGTGGTAGACGAGGTCGGCGCCGTGGTCGAACGGGCGGATCAGCCACGGCGAGGTCAGTGTCGAATCGACCAGCAAGGGCAGGCCGTGCTCGTGCGCGATCGCGCTGACGGTGGGGATGTCCAGCACGTCCAGGCCGGGGTTGCCGACGGTCTCGCCGAACAGCAGCCGGGTCTCGGGGCGGATCGCGGCGCGCCAGCCGTCGATGTCGCCCGGCCGCACGAAGGTGGTCGTGATGCCGAAGCGCGCCAGCGTGTAGTGCAGCAGGTTGTGCGAGCCGCCGTACAGCGCGCTGCTGGCGACGATGTGCGAGCCGGCGCCGGCCAGCGTGCAGATCGCCAGGTGCAGCGCGGCCTGGCCGCTGGCGGTGGCGATGGCGCCGGCACCGCCTTCGAGGGCGGCGACGCGCTCTTCGAGCACCGCGGTGGTCGGGTTCGAGATGCGGCTGTAGACGTGGCCCGAGCGTTCCATGTTGAACAGCGCCGCGGCATGGTCGCTGCTCTCGAAGACGAAGCTGGTGCTCAGGTGGATCGGCACCGCGCGGGCACCGGTGGACGGGTCGGGGCCGGCGCCGGCGTGCAGTGCCAGCGTGTCGAAGCCGGGGTCGGAATGGCCGGGCATGCGGTCTCCTGTCGGGCCGGGGGCACTTCATGGGTGCCTCCGGGGATGTTGCTGCGGGGCATTGTGGGCTATATTGGCCCGGCATTCCCCCCAAGCGACCCCCAAGGAGGACCCCATGAAAGTCGCAGACATCCTGCGTGTCAAGGGCGGCACGTTGTTCACTGTGTCGCCGGACCAGCCCCTGGCGCACGCCGTGCGCACGATGGCCGAGCGCGACATCGGGTCGCTGGTGGTGATGGAACACGGCGACCTGGCCGGCATGCTCACCTTCCGCGAGGTGATCCTGGCGGTGGTCGGCAACGGCGGCACGGTCGGCACGACCATCGTGCGCACCGTGATGGACGATCACCCGCTCACCTGCACGCCCGAGACCGAGATCGACGAGGTGCGCCGCATGATGCTCGAGCGCCACGCCCGCTACATGCCGGTGATGACGCAGCGCACGCTGATGGGCGTGATCTCGTTCTACGACGTCGCGAAGGCGGTGGTCGACAGCCAGGACTTCGAGAACCGCATGCTCAAGGCCTACATCCGCGACTGGCCGGTCGACGAGCAGCAGCCGGTGCAGAACTAGCACTTCGGACGACGCATTCCGGATTGGCATCCGGGCTACCTGGTGTTCGTAGCCCGGATGCCAATCCGGGGTTTGCCCCTGACTTCGCCGAGCCGGCAGAAGAAAAAGCCCGCGTCCTTCGACGCGGGCTTTCGTCTTTCAGCTCAGCGAGTGCCAGGGATTCAGGATCTGCGTGCCTGTGCTTGCGAAGTCGGCCTCATTGCGGGTGACGACGATCAAGCGGTGAACGAGGGCAGTTGCCGCGATGAGTGAATCTCGTTCTGAACGAGGGTTGGGGACATGCAGGGCCGCGCAGCGCAGCGCGATGGCCGCATCGACTGGAAGGATTCTTCCGTTGAATGTCGGCAGCACGTAGTTGTCCATCCATCGGCGCAGCATCGCGGACTGGGGGATGTCGCGGCGCTGCAGTTGCAGGATGCCAAGTTCCAGTTCGAGGACCGTGATGGCCGAGATGGACAGGTCGGCCGCTGCGACCGACTCGGCCCACGCTACCACCCGCTCGTCCGCTCGACCGGAACTGGCCTTGCGCAGTTCGGACACCACGTTGGTGTCGAGCAGATACATCAGTCGAACTCTGCGCTGCGATAGACAGCACCCACTCGCGCCGGCTCGAATTCGATGTCGGCGACCTCCGGCATCCCGAGCAGGTCGATGATGCTCGGCTGTTTCCCGGTGAGCTCCCGATAGCGCTCATAGGTCATCAACACGTGTGACGGCTGCCCTCGGTCCGTGATGATCACAGGGCCCCGCGCTGCGGCCTTCTTCGCGCCGGCTGTGTCCTGGTTGAACTCCCGGCTGGAGAGAGTAGTGGTGGTCATTGCGACAGTTCTCCATCAATGTAGCAACGTTACTAGGTTGCCGCGGCAATGACAAGGCCAAAGAAAAAGCCCGCTCTTCGCAGAGCGGGCTTTGTCGTGAGCCTTTCGGCTTGAGGCTTAGAACGAGTGGCGAATGCCAGCCGTGAACTCGGTGATGTTGCGATCATCAGCCGTCGTCAGGCCGGCCGGCACGGCGCTGGCCCAGCGGTTGGCGTAGGTGTCGCCGTCGTTCTTGAAGCGCGTCACCGCGGTGTACAGGTTGGTGCGCTTGGACAGGTCGTACTGGTAGCCCACGCCGAAGGCTTGCGTCTTGCCYTCGTTGACGTTCTTGGCCTTGTTCTGCACGTACTGCGCGCGCACCAGCTGCTGGCCGAAGCGGTAGTCGCCGCCGACCCAGAAGCCGTGGCCGTCGGCATCCACCGCGCTGCGGTCGTTCACCGAGATGATGCCGGCCGTGCCGTGCCAGTCGCCATAGGTGTAGCCGACCGCGCCCGAGGTGGTGCGCACGTCCTGCTGCGTCAGGTCCTGCTTGTCGTCGACGAAGGACACCATCGCGTCGAAGCCGTAGCCGCTGTAGCGGGCGTAGAYGTCGCCGATGCGCTGGTCGTTGGTGGAGCCGGTGGTCTCGCCGAAGCCCCACAGCGCGCCGGCCTTGAAGCCTGCGAAGGTGGGCGACTCGTACTTGACCGAGTTGTTGACGCGGGCCGGGCCGCCGTTGCCGGTGGCGCTGTAGGTGGTGCCSCCGCGCACCGGCTCGTAGCCGCCGAAGCCGCCGATGACGGCCGTGCTGGCGCCGGTGGAGACGTTCGAGAACTCGCTGAAGTCGCTCGACAGGTTGTAGATGCTGCCGTACTGGCGGCCCAGGGTCAGCGAGCCGAGGGACGACGAGCTGATGCCGACGTACGACTGGCGGCCCCAGAAGGCGTTCTGGCCGTTGGTGCCGTCGTCCAGGTTGACGCCGCTTTCGAGCACGGCCAGGGCACGCAGGCCGCCGCCCAGGTCTTCGGTCACGCGGATGCCGAAGCGCGAGCCCGACAGGCCGCCCGATTGCACGCGGCTCAGCTTGGCCGCGCCGTCGGCGATCTGCACGTAGGCATCGGCRAYGCCGTACAGCGTGACGTTGGTGGAGGGTTGTGCTTCCTGCGCATTGGCGGCAGCGGATGCGGCCAGCGCGACGGCGGTGGCGGCCAAGGTGGCGAACTTCATTCGAATCTTCTCCGAGGGGTGGATGAGGAACGTCGGCATCGTAGAAACCCGACCCGCTCAGGAAGCTGTCCGGAAGATGACGTGTTTGTCAGATTCGGTTCAGTCGACCAGCGCCACCAGGGGAAGCGACAGCTCGTTGCCGACGACCGCCCGTGCGTAGAAGTAGTTGTCGCGACCGTGCTCGCTGAGGTGGTCGAGGTCGACATGGCCTTTGGCGTCGCACGGGAACGCATAGCCACGCCCCCGGTTGAACAGGTTCACGAAGCGCAGCTCGTAGTGGGCTTCGAGGGCGACGAAGGCGATGGCGTTGTTCATGGTGCGATGGACCACGGTGCGCGCGCCGTGCCGCGGCGTCTGTGCGCTGTCGAACTCATCCGTTGACACCGCCGACGGACCGGCAGTACATTGCCTTCGCGACGGTATTTCGGACACGTGTCCACTATAGCGGACACACTCAAACCTTGGAGAACGCACATGGGACTTCGTGGACTGGGGTTGGCGGTGCTGGCTGTGGCCGCCTTGCTGGGCGGCGCATCGGCCAACGCGGCAGGGAAGCTCGAGCAGGTTCTTGCCCGCGGCAAGCTGGTGGTGGGCACCGGCAGCACCAACGCGCCGTGGCATTTCAAGGGCGCCGACGGCAAGCTGCAGGGCTTCGACATCGACATGGCGAAGATCGTCGCCAAGGCCTTGTTCGACGATCCCGAGAAGGTCGAATTCGTCAACCAGTCGTCCGACGCGCGCATTCCGAACCTCACGACCGACAAGGTCGACATCACCTGCCAGTTCCTCACCGTGACCGGCGCCCGCGCACAGCAGGTCGCCTTCACGATCCCGTACTACCGCGAGGGCGTGGGGCTGATGCTGAAGGCGGGCAGCCCGTTCGCCAACTACGCGGCGCTCAAGACCGCCGGCGCCAAGGCGCGGGTGGCCGTGCTGCAGAACGTGTATGCCGAGGCGATGGTCCATGCCGCGCTGCCGGGCGCCAAGGTCTCGCAGTTCGATTCGCAGGACCTGATCTACCAGGCGCTGAACTCGGGCCGTGCCGATGCGGTGGCCACCGACCAGTCGTCGATCGACTGGTTCCTGAAGCAGAACCCGGGCAAGTACAAGGACGCCGGCTACGGCTGGAACCCTCAGACCTACGCCTGCGCCGTGAAGCGGGGTGACCAGGACTGGCTCAACTTCGTCAACACCGCGCTGCACGAGGCGATGACCGGTGTCGAGTTCGACACCTATGCCGCCTCGTTCAAGACCTGGTTCGGGGTCGAACTGGCGCCGCCGAAGATCGGCTTCCCGGTCGAATACAAGTAAGCCCCGGGACGTGGACTACGCACTGAACTTCGCCGTCGTCTGGCGCAGTTTCGACAGGCTGCTCGAAGGGCTGGGACTCAGCCTGCTGCTGGCGGTGGGCTCGATCGCGATCGGCATCGCGATCGGGCTGGTGCTGGGCTTCGCCCTGGTGTCGCGTTCGGGCATCGCCAGGCGCCTGGCCGGGGCCTACGTCACGGTGATCCGCAACACGCCGATCCTGGTGCTGGTGCTCTTCGTCTACTTCGCATTGCCGGACCTCGGCGTGCAACTGGAGGGCATCGAATCCTTCGTGGCGACGCTGGCGGTCTACTCCGGCGCGTACCTGGCCGAGGTCTTCCGCGCCGGCCTGCTGTCGGTTCCCAAGGGGCTGCGCGAGGCCGCGCAGGCGATCGGCATGAGCCGGCTGCAGATCAATGCGTCCATCGTCGCGCCGCTGATGCTGCGCAACGTGCTGCCGTCGTTGGGCAGCACGGTGATCTCGCTGTTCAAGGACACCTCGCTGGCCGCGGCCATCGCGATTCCGGAACTGACCTTCGAGGCGCGCAAGATCAACGTCGAGAGCTTCCGGGTGGTGGAAACCTGGCTCGTGGCCAGCCTGCTGTACGTCGCCACCTGCACCGTCCTTGCCGCGCTGTTCCGGCGTCTCGAGCGGCGGCTGGCGATACCGCGCTGATCCCGGTCGAAGCGGCGATGGACTTCTCGTTCACCCAATTCCTGCACGAACTGTGGATCGCCCGCGTGCCCCTCGTGCAGGGGCTCGGCATCACCGTGGCGTCGGCCGCGCTGGCGATCGTCGTGGGCACCGTGCTGGGCATCGGCGTGGGGCTTGCGCTGACCTATGGCGCGGCGCCCTTGCGCGTCGTGGTCCGCGGCTACACCGACTTCGTCCGCGGCACGCCGGTGCTGGTGCTGGTGCTGGCCAGCTACTACGTGCTGGGCACGGCCGGCGTCCAGCTCGGACCCTTCCAGGCGGGGGTGCTGGCATTGGCCGTGTTCTGCAGCGCGCACGTGGGCGAGATCGTGCGCGGTGCCTTGCAGGCCATTCCCCGAGGCCAGGTCGAGGCCGCGAAGGCGATCGGCCTGACGTTCTCGCAGACCTTCGCGTCGGTGCTGCTGCCGCAGGCCCTGCGCCAGATCCTGCCGACCTGGGTCACCACGGCCTCCGAGATGGTGAAGGCGTCCACCCTGCTGTCGGTCATCGGCGTGGGTGACCTGCTGCTGGCGTCGCAGGAGGTCATCTCCCGGACCTTCATGGGCCTGCCGTTCTACCTGTTCGCCGGCTTCCTGTACTTCACGATCAACTTCGGCATCGAGCGATTCGGGCGCTTCGTCGAGAAGAAGACCCACCTGCCGTCATAGGGACACGTCACGGATGACGACCAACATTCTCGAGATCCGCAACCTGCACAAGCGCTACGGCGAGGTCGAGGTGCTCAAGGGCGTCGACTGCAGCCTGCAGCAGGGCGACGTGGTCTGCGTGATCGGCTCCAGCGGCTCGGGCAAGACCACGATGCTGCGCTGCATCAACATGCTGGAGGAGTTCAACGACGGCTCGATCCGCATCGACGGCCAGGAGATCGGCTACGAGATGCGCAACGGCGCACGCCAGCGCAAGAGCGAGTCGGAAGTGGCCCGGCAGCGGGCGCTGACTGGCATGGCGTTCCAGCAGTTCAACCTGTTCCCGCACATGAGCGCCGCGGAGAACGTGATGCTCGGCCTCGTCAAGGTGCGCAGGATGCGGCGCGACGAGGCACGCGCCGTCGCCGAGAAGTGGCTGGATCGCGTGGGGCTGCTGGCGCGGCGCGATCACTACCCGGGCCAGCTGTCGGGCGGGCAGCAGCAGCGGGTGGCCATTGCCCGTGCCATCGCGATGAGCCCGCGGCTGATGCTGTTCGATGAGGTAACCTCGGCACTCGATCCGGAGCTCGTGAACGAAGTGCTGTTGGTCATCCAGGACCTGGCGCGCGAGGGCATGACGATGCTGCTGGTCACGCACGAGATGCGCTTTGCCTTCGAGGTCTCGAACCGGGTGATCTTCATGAACCAGGGGCGGATCGCGGAAGAGGGCGACCCGAAGGAGATGTTCATTCGCCCCCGCACCGACCGTCTGGCTGAATTCCTGAAGAACTCGTCCTTCCATTGAAGCAAGCAGGCCCCATCGCGATGAATGCCGTGGACGAGGACACGTCCAACCGCCGCTCCCGGGGGCTGGACCGCGCGTTCGAGATCCTCGATTTCTTCCGGGCCCGGCGCAAGCCGATGCGGCCCAACGAGATCGCCGCGCACATCGGCGCGCCGCGCTCGTCGGTCTACGAACTGGTCAACCTGCTGCTCAAGCACGGCGCGCTCGAGTACGCCGGCAGCGAGGGCCAGGTCTACCTCGGCCGCAAGCTGTACTTCCTGGGCAGTGCCTACGCCGAGCAGTTCGACCTGATGCGCGAGTGCGAATCGGTGCTGACGCGGCTCACGCAGGAGACCCGCGAGACCGCCCAGCTGTGCATGCTCGACGGCAACAAGTACACGGTGGCCCTGATGAAGGAGGGCATCCGGCCGTTCCGCATCTCGTCCAACGTGGGCGAAGCCTTGCCGATCCCGTGGACGGCGTCGGGTCGCCTGCTGGTGTCGCACCTGGGCGATCCGCAGCTGCTCGACTTCATCCCGCCCGAGGACTTCGAGTTGCCCGATGGCAGCTGGCTGGCACCCGACGAGTTCATCCGCCAGGCGAGGGCCGCGAAGGCGGCTGGCTACTTCACCTTCGGCAGCCAGGTCGACAGCTTCACGCAGTGTTTCGCCGCACCGGTGTACCAGGAAGGCGAGGTGTGCATCGCCACGCTGTGCCTGGTGGCGCCGAAGGAGGATGGCCTGCGCAACCAGAAGGTCTACCTGCAGAGCCTGACCCGCGCGGCGCGCGACTTGACGCAGCGCCTGCGCACGGGCTGAGACGCGAGTCTCGAGGAGCGCACCGATGTCCGACAACCTGACCCGCCGTCGATTCGCCCTGGGCTGCGCGCTCGCGCCCGCTGCGGCCAGCTTGCCGGCGTGCACGACAGGCCGTTCGACGACCTCGCTGGGGCCTGACGCGGCGAAGTCGCTGGCGCCGCGCGGCCGGCTGCGCGCCTGCATCAACCTGGGCAACCCGATCCTCGCCAGGCGCGACGCGGCCGGCACCGTCAGCGGCGTGTCGGTCGACCTGGCGGGCTTGCTCGCCGAGCGCCTGGGCGTGCCGCTGGAGCTGGTGGTCGTCGAGGCCGCGCTGAAGTCCGTGGAGACGGTGACGGCAGGCCAGGCCGACGTCGGCTTCTTCGCGATCGACCCGGCCCGAAGCACCGGCATCGCCTTCACGCCACCCTATGTGCTGATCGCCGGTGCCTACCTCGTGCGCCAGGACTCGCCGCTGACCGACAACGCGCAGGTCGACCGCTACGGCACGCGCATCATGGTCGGGCGCGGCAGCGCCTACGACCTGTACCTGTCGCGCGAGCTGAAGGCCGCGCAGCTGATGCGCACGCCGACCTCGCAGGCGGTCGTCGACCGCTTCCTGGCCGAGAACGCCGACGTCGCGGCGGGCGTGAAGCAGCAGCTCGAGGCCGATGCCGCGCGCCTGGGCGGCCTGCGCCTGCTGCCGGGGCGCTTCATGGTGATCGAGCAGGCGATGGGCTTGCCGCTGCAGCGCGGGATCATGCCCGGACTGGTGCTGACGAAGTTCGTCGAGCAGGCCAAGGCGAGCGGCTTCGTCGCGCAGTCGCTCGCGCGGCACGACATCCGCGGCGCCACCGTCGCGCCGGCATCCGGCTGAGGCCTACTGCCACGCGATGCCGGTCATCCAGTCGTGGAACACCTGGCCATAGCCATCGCTGGGCGTGCCGTCCACGTCCTTGATCAGCACGTTGTCCTGCTCGGCGAAGATGTCCCAGCAGCAGCCGACCACCGACCAGTTGTTGGCGCCGGCGAACGGCAGCAGCTGCTGCAGGAACGGCGCCCCGCTCGTGCCCGGCGCGTTGTGCTCGCCGGTCTCCGAGAAGACGATCGGCACCCGCAGCGACAGCGCCTGCACCGCCGGCCAGTTCACCGGCATGCTCCAGGTGCTGGAGAGATTGCCCCAGCCGCCGAGCACGAAGCTGGCGCCCCGGCCTGAACCGCTGGTCGAGGACTGCAGCACGGCCGCCGCCGGCAACGCGGTTTGCAGGTACTTGCCGGCCGTGTCGAGCGACGCACCCGTCACGCCGCCGCCCGCGCCCACAGCCGTCACCCGCAGCACCGCGGGCAGGTAGACCGTGTTCGGCTTGGCCAGTGTCACGCTGTCGCCCACCGCGTAACCGGTGCCGCCGGCCGAGACGGCGACCGTGGTGGCACGCTGGATGGGCGGATACGGGTGCCACGCGGCGGCAACCTGGTTCAACGGGTCGCTCGGCATGTGGGCCAGCCAGCCGCTCACGTTGTTGCTGAATTCCACGCCGCCCACCAGCACCACGTTGCCGGCGCCGGTCGCGCGCACCGCGTCCAGCAGCGCCTGCATGCCGACCGACTTCCACGCGCCGTCGATGTTGCGGTAGTTGGACGTGGCGCTGGTGGCCGGAAAGTAGTCGAGCGTGCCGCCCGACATCAGCGCGGTCCACGGGTCCTGCGCCGCCCCCAGGCCGAAGAAGAACGGCTCGTTGTACAGCGAGAAGATCACGGCCGAGTTGCCCTTGAAGGCGGTCGCGACGGAGGTCCAGAAGTCGATCGAGTGGTCCGCGTTGGCCATCTGCGTCTGCACCATCGGGCACGCCGTGCCGGGCGCCGCCCAATGCAGCTCGATGATCACGTACAGCCCCGCGGCATTCGCTTCCTGCACCTGCCTGGAGATCGCCGCGCGGTAGTTGCCGCCCGGGTCGCCCAGGCGCGTCACGCCGTCGGTGTCGATGCAGGTCAGGCCCAGCCACGAGGTCTCGTTCAGCGTGAAGCGCACCGTGTTCGCATGCCATGCCGTGACGGCCGACCAGCGCGGCCCGTTCGGCTGTCCCGCCTGCCCGCCGGACGGATCGGCCGGGCTCCAGCCGCCGATGGCGACGAACTCGAAGCCGCTGAAGCTGATGCCGCGCAGTTGCAGCAGGTTGCCTGCCGCATCGACCAGGCGGTTGCCGCGCACGCTCACGGCCGGTGCCGCGGCCGCCGATCCGGGCGTGATGCGGATGCTGGCCGAGACGGGTGTTCCCAGCGACAGGCCATTGGTGGGATTCGACAGCGTGACGGTGAATGCCTTGTCGGCCGCATTCGGTACCGCATTGCCGATCGGCAACGAGATGGTCTTGGGCGCGCTGTCGCCGCTGGCCCAGCTGAGCGTGCCGCTGCGCGCCGTGTAGTCCGCACCCGCCAGCGCCGTGCCGTCCGCCGTCGCGTAGGCCACGCTGCCGTCGCGCGAGCCGTCGGCGCGGTTGACCGTGACGGTCAGCAGGCCGGTGCCCTGGGCCACGGTGTAGCCGGCCGCCGACAGGGCGACGGTTCCGGCCGGCAAGGGCGGTGGCGGCGCGTCGCCGCCGCTGCCGCCACCGCAACCGGCCAGCAGCGCCGCCACAAGAACAAGGGCTATCCGGATCGAGGTCATGGCGTTCACGATGTCACGACGCGGCCGCAGGATCTGTGCGGTGGCGAACAGACCCTGCGAGGTCGCGGCGATACGGTCGGGGCTGGCCCATACAGGCAAGTGGCAGCGCTCGCTGCCGTCGATCGGAGTGTCATGGGACGGACCTTCACATGAGCAGCTCGCAGAGCGATACGGCCGCCGCGTTCCTGGCCGAAGCCATCGCGGCGGGCGCGAGTTCCGACCAGGTCGCCGACCTGATCGCCGCCGCATGCAACGGCATCGGCGTCTCGTTGACACCCATCGTCGGGGTCCGCGGCGTGGCCGCGCTGTTCCGGCGCAGCCTGCACCTGGCGGGCCTGGACCCCGCCGGCGTGGCCGCCGCCGGCGTGCTGCCGCAGGCCCTCGACGTCGAGGCCTTGCGGACGGCACTCGCACAACGCAGCAGCGCCGATGCGGCGGCCGCCGGCCTGTTGCTGCTGAAGACCTTCCACGCCCTGTTGGCGAAGCTGATCGGTGCTTCGCTCACGGAGCGCCTGCTTCGCCCRGTGTGGGCCAACCTCTGGAGCGCGGATGCCGCGCGGGACGCCATGCAATGAGCACCAAAGTGACGATCAACCAGCTGGCCACCGGGGTGCCGGGGCTGGATGTCGTGCTCGGCGGCGGGCTGCCCGAGTTCTCGTTCAACCTGATCGCCGGCCAGCCCGGCTGCGGCAAGACCACGCTGGCGCACCAGATCATGTTCGCGCTGGCGACGCCCGAGCGTTCGGCCCTCTATTTCACCGTGCTGGGCGAGCCGCCGCTGAAGATGCTGCGCTACCAGCAGCAGTTCTCGTTCTTCGACAGCGAGAAGATCGACCTGTCGGTGCGCTTCATCAACCTCTCCGACGACGCCATCGCGGGCGACCTGGACCGCGTGCTCGCGCGCATCGTCGAGGCGGTGACGCAGCACGGCCCGGCGCTGGTCTTCGTCGATTCCTTCCGCTCCGTGGTGCTCGCCAGCGAAAGCGGCCACAACCCGCCGAACGGGCTGCATGGCTTCCTGCAGCAGCTCGGCATGCTGATGACGAGCTGGCAGGCCACCACCTTCCTGATCGGCGAGTACGACGCCGACACCRACACCAACCCGGTGTTCACGGTGTCGGACGGCCTGATCTGGTTGCGCCAGAGCGTGCAGCGCAACTCGGTGGTGCGCAAGATGGAGATCATGAAGATGCGCGGCCAGGCGACGCTGCCGGGGCTTCACACCTTCCGCATCGGCGCGCGCGGCCTCGAGGTGTTCCCGCCGGCACGTGCGGCGGGGCCCACCGGCACCGACCCGGCGGTGGCACTGCTCGCGCCGCGCCTGCCCATGGGCGTGCCGGGCCTGGACGTCATGCTCGGCGGGGGCCTGCCGCGCGGCTATTCGCTGCTCGTGGCCGGACCGTCGGGCTCGGGCAAGAGCATCCTGGCCGCGGCCTTCCTGGCCGAAGGCGTGCGTCGCGGCGAGACCGCGGTCATCGCTGCCTTCGAACAGGATCCGAACCGGGCACGCAGCCGCGTGGTCGCCGACCTGATCGCGAGCGGCCGCGTCGGCCTGGTCGAGAACCGCCTGGCCGACCTGTCGATCGACGAGGTGGTGTTCATGCTGCTGCGCGAGATCCGGCGCCTGGGCGCGGTTCGCGTCGTGATCGATTCGCTGTCGGGTTTCGAGCTGGCGCTGGCACCGACCTTCCGCGAGGATTTCCGGGAGTCGCTGTCGAACCTGGTGATGACGCTGGCCAGCGAAGGCGTGACGGTGCTGATGACCTCGGAGCTGGAGGACCGCTACACCGATCTGCGCTTCAGCCCCTATGGCACCGCCTTCATGACCGACGCGATCATCGTGCAGCGCTACATCGAGGTCGACAGCCGGCTGCTGCGCGTGCTGGCGGTCGTCAAGGTGCGGGCGAGCACCCATTCGAACGAACTGCGCGAGTTCAGGATCGACTCCGACGGCATCCACATCGGCCGGATGATCGTCGACCAGGAGGGCCTGCTGGGCGGGCGCCCGACGAGGAAGACCGGCGCCGGTCCGCAGGCCGCGCGCACTGCCGCCGCCGATGAGTGACCCTGCGACAGCCGCCGCCGCCCAGGAACTGGCCGGGCTGAACCGCCGCGTCGAGTCGATGCGGGCGGTGCTGGTGCGGCTGCTGCAGGACGTGGTCGAGGCGGAGCGCCGGCTCGATGGCAGCCAGGTCGCCCAGCTGCTGGAGGCCAACGAGCAGCTGGTCGTCACGGCCTTGAGCGCACAGACCGAGGCCGAGACCGCTGCCGGGGCGCTGGACGAAGCCGCCCGCGTCGGCGGCCTGGATGCGCTCACCGGCCTGCCCAACCGCGCGCTGCTGCTGGACCGGCTGGCGCAGGCCATCGCCCATGCGAAGCGCCACGGCCACCGGGTCGCGCTGCTGTTCCTCGACCTCAACAACTTCAAGCAGATCAACGACACCTTCGGCCACGCGGTGGGGGACCAGGCGATCCAGCTGGTCGCCGACTGCCTCGGGGGGCAGGTGCGCGAATCGGACACGGTGAGCCGCCATGGCGGCGACGAATTCCTGATCCTGCTGGCGCAGGTCTCGCAGCCGTCCGATGCCGCCCTCATTGCCGAGAAGGTGAATGCCGCGCTGGGCGCGTACAGCCGGATCGACAGCCACGTGATCCGGCTGTCGGCGAGCATCGGCATCAGCGTCTACCCCGAGGATGGCGAGGATGCCAAGACCTTGATCGACGGTGCCGACGCGGCCATGTACCTGGCGAAGCGGCACGAGCTGGGCGGCTACGTCTTCCATGCCGATCGGCCTGCGGTGGCGGATGTCCCGTCGTCGAAGCAGCGCCATGACGACCTGGCGATGGCCGAGCACGAGCGCCGCTACGCCCAGCTGCGCGAGGCCAACGAGCAGTTGATGGTGGCCGCGCTGGGGGCCCAGGAGCTGCAGGCCGCGGCCCAGGTGGCGCAACGGCAGCAGATCGAGTTGCTGTCCGTCGTCGCGCAGGAACTGGCCAACCCGTTCGCCCCGATCCGCATCGCCGCCGCCATGCTGGGCCGCCAGCGCGCCGACGAGGCCTTGCTGCCGCGCGCCCAGGCGATCGTGCAGCAACAGATGGAGCAGCTGTCGCGGCTGGTCAGCAGCCTCGTCGAGCCGGCGCAGGCCGGCAAAGGCAAGCTGACGCTCGACCGGCGCATGGTCGACGTCGGTGCCATCCTCGGCCAGGTGGTGCAGGCGGCCCGGCCCGACCTGAACCGGCGGCTGCAGACCCTCGAGCTGCGGCTCGGCGACCCGCCCCTCGAGGTGGACGCCGACCCGGCCCTGCTCGCGCTGGCGTTCACCAACCTCATCAGCAACGCCGCCGATTACTCGCACGACGGCGGGCGCATCAGCATCTCGGCCGGCATCTCGCGCCGGATGCTCATGCTGACGGTGGCTGACAGCGGGATCGGCATCGAATCCGCGGCCATCGCGACCATCTTCGAGCCCTTCATCCGCGACCCGCACGCGGGTGCCGCCAACGAGGCCGGCCTGGGCATCGGCCTCACCGTCGTGCGCGCGATCGTCGAAGCGCATGGCGGCAGCGTGTCGGCCACCAGCCCCGGTGTCGGCCTGGGCAGCCAGTTCGTGGTGTCGCTGCCGCTGACGCGCCCCGCCTGAAAGAACCAGGGTTTTCCGCGTCGGATGGGATATCCGACGGCGCGGAGCGTCGCTTTCTTCCCCCTCGGTGCATCCCTGCGTCGGCACGTATTTTTTAACTTACTGTGCGTTACCGCATAGACGCAGAACTATCGGCGTGAACGTGCGATCCTAAGTGGGCTGGCGCACAGACGGACGAGTCTGGTGCTACGAGCCCCACATTCGGCCCTCCTGCGCGGAACGGCGAACCCTGGGGCACCCATGCCTCACGGCACCACCCCACTGGGGAGCCTCCTTGATGAACACCTGCCTCGCGACCCGAGCGCTTCGGGCGCTCGCGCTCGCTCTTTTTTCAATCGCCCTTTCAGCCACCGCCAGCGTGGCCCTGGCCGCGGCCTACACCGCCAAAGCCGGGAAGATCCTCGACGAGACCGGGCAGGAGGTGCAGCTGCGCGGCATCAGCCACTTCGGCTTCAACGCGACCATCCTGCAGCCGCAGTTCCTGTGGGCCATGGGCTGGAAGCAGCAGATCGCGCAGATGAAGAGCCTGGGCTTCAACGCGATCCGCGTGCCCTTCGTGCCCGACACGCTCTACAACACCACGCCGGTCAACCAGCTCAGCTACATCGACGCCAACCTCAACCCGGAGCTGATCGGCAAGACGCCGCTGCAGGCGCTGGACCTGTGGATGGCCGAGGCCGATCGCCAGGGCATGTACGTGATGCTCGACTTCCACAGCGTGTCGATGGTGCGCCAATACCCGACCTGGTTCGTGTCGAACCCGGTCGACTTCGGGCTGCTGTACAACAAGCAGGCCTACACGAAGGAGAACTGGACGCGCGACCTGGCCTTCGTGGCCAAGCGCTATGCGAACCTGCCGCACTTCTTCGCGATCGACCTCTACAACGAACCGAACGGCATCGTGCGCTGGAGCACCGGCGACGCCAATGCCGCCAACCCGGTCAACTTCTGGAAGGCCGCGGCCGAAGCCGGCTCGGCCGCCGTGCTGGCCGCCAACCCGAAGCTGATGATTTTCGTGCAGGGCATCAACGGCAACTTCGACGGCAAGGAGAACAGCAACCTGCCGATGAACTGGGGCGAGGATTTCCAGCCCCAGGCGTACCAGCCGCTGAACATCCCGGCCGACAAGCTGGTGCTGTCGCCGCACACCTACGGCCCGGACGTGTACGTCAAGTCGTCGTTCGGCGCGGCCAACTTCCCGAGCAACCTGGCGGCCCAGTGGGAGACCCTGTTCGGGCAGTTCTCGCCGAAGCACCCGGTGGTGGTCGGCGAGTGGGGTGGCCGCTACGGCTCGGGCACCGGCGGACAGGCCGATGCCACCTGGCAGAACGCGTTCGTCGACTACCTCATCAGCAAGGGCATCCGCAGCAGCTTCTACTGGTCGTACACGCCGAACAGCGGCGACACCGGCGGCATCCTCGATGACCAGCTGGTGCCGCGCCAGGACAAGCTGACCCTGCTGCGCAAGCACTGGGGCGCCGCGCCGGTCACGACGCCGCCCACCTCCACGCCGGTGCCGCCGGTGCCGCCGGTGGTCGTGGTCCCGCCCGTCAGCGGCTACCAGCAGCAGGCGATCTCGAACTTCACGCCGGCGACCGGTGCGCCCGGCACGGTGGTGACGGTCAACGGCAGCGGCTTCACCGGGTCGACCCAGGCCTCGATCGGCAGCGGCGCGAAGACCGCGCTCAGCGTCGTCAGCGACACCCAGGTGAAGCTGACGATCCCGGCCGGCGCGTCGTCGGGGCAGGTGACCGTCTTCAACCCTGCGCATTCGGCCACCTCGGCCACGTCGCTGACGGTGTCCGGCGCGACGGCACCGGTGCCGTCGCCCAGCATCTCGAGCTTCGCGCCGGGCGCCGGACCGGTGGGCACGGTGGTGACGATCAACGGCAGCGGCTTCACCGGCATCAACGCGGCGTGGATCGGCAATGCGAAGAATGCCGTCGTGCGCGTCGTCAGCGACAAGCAGGTGCTGGTGACGGTGCCGGCCGGTGCGACCACGGGTGCCATCGGCCTGTTGAATGCGGCGCATGCCGCCTTCACGGCGAGTTCGTTCACCGTGTCGGGCAGCGCGGTGGCGCTCCCGCAGCCGGGAATCTCGAACTTCTCGCCGGCCGCCGGCCCGATCGGCACCGTGGTGACGGTCCATGGCAGCGGGTTCACCGGCATCAACCTCGCGTGGGTGGGCAATGCGCACAACGCGCCGGTGCGCGTGCTGAGCGACACGCAACTGCAGCTGACGATCCCGGCCGGCGCGACCACCGGCTCCATCGGCCTGTTCAACCCGGCCCATGCGGCCTTCGCCGCCTCGTGGTTCACCGTCAGGTGAGCTGCGTGCGAGAGCGCACAGACGCGGTTTCGCGGCGGGCGCTACCTTGGCGGCGGCTGGAGCGGCTGCACCGCAGCGGCGGCCGCCGGGGGCGACAGGATGGGATGGACGGCAATGTGCGTGCGGGTTGTCCTCGCCTCGGCGCTGGCCGGCTGTGGCGCGGACGATGCCGTGTCGTCGTCGTCCGGCTGGCCGCAGTGGAACGCCTTCACCACGCGTTTCGTGCAGTCCGACGGACGCGTGATCGATCTCACCTTCGATCGCAAGAGCACCTCCGAAGGCCAGTCCTACGGCCTGTTCTTCGCGCTGGTCGCCAATGACCGCGCGCGCTTCGACACGCTGCTGAAGTGGACCGGCGACAACCTCGCCGCCGGCCGGCTGGGTGACCAGCTCCCGGCCTGGCTGTGGGGGCAGCGCGCCGACGGCAGCTGGGGCGTGAAGGACGGCAACCCGGCGTCCGATGCCGACCTGTGGCTCGCCTACACCCTGCTCGAGGCCGCGCGCCTGTGGAAGGCCCCGGGCTATGCCGAGACCGCCCGCAAGCTGCTGGCCCGCATCCGCGAGCGCGAGGTGGTGCAGGCCGGCGCGGCCGGCACGCTGCTGCTGCCCGGCCCGGTGGGTTTCGCGCTCGACAAGGGGCGCTTTCGCATCAACCCCAGTTACCTGCCGGGCTTCCTGTTGCGCTACCTGGCGCTCAACGATGCGCCGGGCCCGTGGCAGTCGATCTGGGACGGCTACCTGCGCATGGCGCCGCAGATCTTCAGCGCCGGCATCGCGCCCGACAACCTGGTGGTCGACTCGACCGGGGCGGTGCTGCCCGACACCGAGGCCGCGCCGTCCGCCAGCTACGACGGCATCCGCGTGTACCTGTGGGCCGGCATGTCGGGGCCGGGCAGCGCGGCGCTGGTCCAGCGGCTCGCGCCGTATGCCGCGCTGACACGCGCGGCCGGCGTGCCGCCCGAGAAGGTCGACCCGCTCACCGGCGTGGCCGTGAAGTCCGACTATTCGCCGATCGGCTTCTCGGGCGCGTTGCTGCCGTTCCTGAGCGCGCTGGGCGACCAGCCCACGCTGGCGCGGCAGCGCGATCGCGTGCTGGCGGCTGCGCCGGCGAACTACTACGACCAGGCTTTGATCCTGTTCGGCCAGGGCTGGCTCGACGGCCGCTATCGCTTCGACGAGCAGGGCCGGCTGCAGCCGGCGTGGGCGCGCTGATCAGCCCTGCATCTCGACCCCCGCCAGCGGCACCGGCTCCGGCGGTGCGGCAGGCGCGGGCGGCGGCACCAACCGCAGCACCGCAGCCGGCTGGCGCAGCACGATCTCGGCGCGGCGCAGCACGGCAAACACGCGCGGGCCGCGCACCAGGTAGCGCCCGGCCATGCGCCTGGGGTCCTGCATCAGGCGGAACGACCATTCGATGCCGGCGCGCCGCATCCAGGCCGGCGCGCGCTGTTCGTCGCCGGTCAGGAAGTTGATCGAGGCCCCGATGCACAGCGCCAGGCCGCGCGCCCGGCCGCGTGCCTTCAGCAAATGCGCCAGCGTCTCCTGCTGCGGCGCGCCGACCGCCAGCAGGCAGTAGCGGAACGGGCTGTGCGCCTCGATGAAGCGCAGGCAGTCTTCCACCGCCTCGGGGTCGCGGATGAAGCCCATCGGCGGGTTGAAGTGCGCCAGCTGCGTCAGCCCGTGCAGCGCCGCCAGCCGCTGCGCCTGCGCGTCGCTGCCGCCGATCAGCACCAGGTGGTCGTCGCCGGCGATCACGTCGCGGAACAGCGCCGTGACGAGGTCGCTGCCGGGGCACACCGGCAACTGCAGGCCGCGCGTGACGCGCAGCAGGTTCGCGAGGAAGCGGCTGTCCAGCAGCACGAAGTCGGCCGCGGCGTACAGGTCGCGGAAGGGCGCGCTCTCGTCGAGGCGGATCACGTGGTCGGCATTCGGCGTCACCGCGTAGCCGTAGTCCTGGCTGCCGAAGCGCGATGCGACGTCGGTGAAGCTGGCCAGGTCGTGGGCGTCGAAGCTGAGCACGCGCCGGGCGCCGGCCGGCCCGCCGAAGCCGCGGCAGCCGACCACCACCTGGCGCGCCCCCGCGTCGACCGTGGCCGCCACCAGCAGCCCGAGCGTCGCGATCCAGCGCGGCACCGGGCTGTCATCGTCGTCGGCGCTGTCGCCGGCCAGCAGCGCCACCGAGACCTGGTCGCCGATCAGGGCCACGGCGTGCCGCTGCGGCGGTGGATCCAGCTGCTGCGGGCACAGCCCGATCGGCACCGCCAGCGCCTTCAGCCGCTGCAGCAGCCGGGCCAGGCGCGGCTGCGAATCCGGCGGCAGCGCGAGCAGGATGCAGTCGATCCGGCGCCGCTGCCCGAGCGCGATCAGCTGGGCCAGCGCCGCGTCGTCGAACACCCCCAGCAGCTCGACGGCATGCGGCCCGCTCGCGGTCAGCGCCTGCACCACGCGCTGTGCGCAGTCGCCGTCGCCGACCACGGCCACGTGCTCGGCGAACGCACCGCGGCGCTGCAGGCGTTGCAGCAACCGGGCCACCCCCACGCGGGCGAGGGCGGTGCTGGCCAGGCTGCTGCCGAACCAGGCGACCAGCAGGTCGGCCGGAAACGCGGCGAGCGTCCGGCTGGCCGCCGCCAGGCCGAGCAGCACCGCGGCGAGCACCGCGAAGCGCAGCGCGTGGGCACCGAGCAACTGCTGCAGGCGGCCCTGCAGCGCCATCGCCCCCAGCCGCCCGTCGTACAGGATGAAGGTCGCCGCCACCGCGGCGACCGCCGTGGCCCCGGCGGACGGCGTGCCGGCCTTCAGCGCCGCGGCAACCACCGCGGAGCCCACCACGCACAGCGGGTCGAGCAGCAGCATCGCATGGCCCTGCAGCACCGGGTGGAAGGGGACGCGGCGCATGGCGTCAGTAGGCGTCGGTGCCGCTCACGACCACGGCCCAGGTCAGCACGAGGATCTTCAGGTCCAGCATCAGGGACCAGTTCTCGATGTAGTGCAGGTCCAGTTCGATGCGGCGCCGCAGCTGCGCCTCGGTGTCCGTCGCCCCGCGGGCACCGTTCACCTGGGCCCAGCCGGTGATGCCCGGTTTGACGCGGTGGCGGTGCGTATAGGTCTCGGTGATCTCGCCGCCGAGCCGGCTTTCGGTGCGCATGTCGGTCGCGTGCGGACGCGGGCCGACCAGCGACATGTGGCCCTGCAGCACGTTGAAGAGCTGCGGCAGCTCGTCCAGGCTCGAGGCGCGCAGGAAGCGGCCGACGCGCGTCACCCGGCCGTCGTGCCGCGCCGTCTGCTGCAGCGCCTGGTCCTGCACGGGCGGATCCCAGCGCATGGTGCGGAACTTGTAGATGTCGAACTCGCGGTTGTTGAACGCGTGCCGGCGCTGCGTGAAGATGACCGGCCCGGGGCCGCTCAGCTTGACGGCCAGGCCGATCAGCGCCAGCAACGGCAGCAGCAGCAGCGTCAGCAGGCTGCCGAGCAGCAGGTCTTCGCCCGCCTTGACGACGGCATCCCAGCGCTTGATGGGGCGGTCGCACACCAGCAGCATCGGCACGGTGTCGGCCACGTAGTCGATGTCGCGGTGCGAAGGCGTCGACCCGAGGTGCGGCGGGCACACGCCGATCGACGCCGACAGGCCCTTCAGGCTCGCCAGCGTCGCCGCCGCGGGCGGGTTCGCCAGCACGATCCAGTCGATCCGGCGCTGCTGTGCCAGCGCGACCAGCGGCTCCAGGTCGGCGTCGTCGAACACCCCCAGCAGGTCCACCTGCTCGGTGCGCGAATCGCGCAGCGACGCCGCCAGGCGATCGGCCAGCGGGCCGGCGCCGACGATGGCCACGGCCTCGGTCAGCACGCCCCGGCCCTGCAGGCCATGCAGGTGCAGCGCGGCCAGCACGCGGGTGAGCGAGGTCGACGCGAGCGCGAGGACGGCGAAGCTCACGCCCCAGCGCGACGGCAGGGAGCCCAGCGTGTCGCTGAGTGCGCCCAGCCCCAGCAGCATCGCGACCAGCAGCGTGAAGCGGATCACGTGCGAGCGCACCAGCGCCCGCACGGCCCAGCGGCGCGCGACCAGGCCGAAGCGCTTGTCATACAGGATGAAGGGGGCCAGCACGGCCGCGAGGCCCGCGGCCGGCGCGGCATCGCCGCGCAGCCCGGGCGGGAGTGCGAATGCGCTGACCGACGCGGCCAGCACCAGGCACAGGAAGTCGCCCAGCGGCAGCAGGTCGCTGACGAGCGCAGCCAGGCTGCGGCGCGTGGGCCGGGGAGCCGGCTGCACCTCCCATCGCGCCAAGGCCTGCTCAAAGGAGTTCATGCCGATGACGTTATGGGGGTGTCCCGGCAGCGTCTGTGCGATGCCGAACTGTGTGCGCTGACGAACAGACCCGTCGCGGGGGCAGGCTCAGTCTCGCGGCGTATGCAAGATGACGCCCAGCATCCATCGCCGCGCATCCTGCTTTGCGCCACGCTGCGCTGGCCGATCGCGGCACGGCTGGCGATGGCCTTTGCCGGGCTGGGCTGCCGCGTCGATGCGACCTGCCCGCGCGGGCACCCGGTCACGCACGCCTTGACCGCGCATCGGATCCATCCGTATTCGGTGCTGCGGCCGCTGGCCTCGCTGCACGCCGCCATCGAAGCGGCCGCGCCCGACCTGGTGATCCCGTGCGACGACAGCGCGGCGGTGCACCTGGGCGAACTGCATCGCGGCGCGCAGGGCAGTGCGGCGCTGAAGGCGCTGCTGCGTGCCTCGCTGGGCGACCCCGGCGCCTGCGCACTGGCCACCGCACGCGGACGCTTCATGAGCCTGGCCGCGGCCGAGGGCCTGCGCGTGCCGCACACCGAGGCGATCGCGGACACCGGCGCGCTGCTGGCCGCGCTGTCGCGCCGAGCGTTGCCGGCGGTCGTCAAGATCGACTCGACCTGGGGCGGCCTGGGCGTGGCCATCGTGCACAGCCGCGAGGAGGCGCTGCGCGCGTTCGAGCGCATGGCGTCGCGACCGTCGCTGCCCGCCGCGGTCGTGCGCATGCTGCTGGACCGCGATGCATCGCCGCTGCTGGTCGCGCTGAAGGCGGCGCAGCGCAGCGTCACCCTGCAGGACTTCATTCCCGGCACGCCGGCGAACCGGGCGGTGGCCTGCTGGCACGGCCGCGTGCTGGCCGGCACCAGCGTCGCGGCGCTGCGCACGCAGGACCGCACCGGCCCGGCCACCGTCGTGCGGGTCATCGACCATGCGGAGATGGCCGATGCCGCCAGCCGCCTCGTCGGCCGGCTCGGCCTGAGCGGCCTGTGGGGCCTGGACTTCGTGCTGGAGGCGTCCACCGGCGCGGCCCACCTGATCGAGATGAACCCGCGCGCCACGCCGATCTGCCACCTGGCGCTCGGCGCGGGCCGCGACCTGCCGGCCGCGCTGGTGGCGCACTGGCGCGGGGACGCACCGGCCGCACCGGCCGGTGCCATCGGGCACGACGTCATCGCGATGTTCCCCGGCGAATGGCAGCGCGACCCGGCCAGCCGCCACCTGCGCGACGACTACCACGACATCCCGTGGGACGAGCCGGGCCTGGTGCGCGATTGCATGGACCGGCCATGGCGCGAGCGCGGCCTGCTCGCGCGCCTGTGGGCCGGCCTGCGGCCCGTCTCGTACGGCGTGCCGGTGCCGGACCCGGCCGCCGACGCACCGGGGCCGCCGGTGTGTACGGCAGCGAACAGACGCTTCGACGAGGCGCGCACTACAACCGACGCGTCGCCGCTCCCGCGCCGAAAGAGATCCAGCCCATGACCGATCTTCCGTTGGCTCCGCAAGACAGATCCTGGTCGGTCGTGACGCCGCTCGTCCCGCTCGAGCTGGTGCATCCCGGCCTGTCGATGGCGCAGGTCGGCGCGATCCTCGGCGCCTACAAGTGGCTGGCGCTGCTGGTGGCGCTGGCGGTGGCGTCGCTGACCGTGCTGGCACTGGCCGTGTGGCCGCGCACCTACATGGCCACCGCCTCGCTGATGGTGAACTACGAGGTCAACGACCCGCTGGCCGGCAAGGACCTGCCGATCGGCCAGGTGGGCAGCTTCATCTCGACCCAGGTCGAGCTGATGCAGACGCCGGACGTCCTGCTGGCGGTCGTCGACCGCCTCGCGCTCACCGGCAACCCCGAGTACCAGCGCGGCTACCGCGGCGAAAGCGGCACGCTGCGCGAATGGGCGGCGGCACTGGTGGGCAAGTCGCTGTCGATCTACCAGAGCCAGCGCGGCAGCCAGTTGATCTACGTGACCTATGCGGCACGCGACCCGGACGAGGCGGCTCGGGTCGCGAACGCGGTGGCCGACATCTACAAGGAACAGGACGTGCTGCGCGGTGCCGCGGCGCCGGGCGAGCGCGCCGCGCGCTACGCGCAGCAGCTGGCCGACCTGAAGGCCAAGGTCGACCAGGCGCAGCGCCAGGTGACGGTCTTCCACCAGCGCAATGGCCTGATCGACGAAGGCAGCGACGGCAAGGTCGATGCGCTGATGCTCGCGACGCTGGACGAGCGCCTGCTGGCCGCGCAGAGCGCGCGCAGCGTCGCGCAGGTGCGTGCCGGGCAGGACCCGTCCAGCAGCGACCAGGTGCTCGCGTCGCCCGAGGCCCAGCGGCTGAACGCGCAGCTCGGCGCGCAGGAGCTGCGGCTGGCGCAACTGAACCGCCTCTACATGCCGCTGCATCCCGACGTGCGCGATGCACAGCTGCAGATCGAGCTGACGCGGCGTGCGCTGGCCGCGACGCTGTCGAACCATGCCCGCAACCTGGCGGCCGGGTTGACGGTCGCGACGCGGGTCGAGCAGGGCCTGCAGCAGGCGATGGGCAGCCAGCGCGCCCGGGTGTTGAACAAGAGCCAGCTGCAGGACGAATCGGCCAAGTACCTGCTGGAGCTGGCGTCGGCGCAGGCGGTCTACAAGCGCGCGCTCGAAGGCTACGACCAGATCATGTTCGCCACCGTCAGCCGCGGCACCAACGTCAGCCTGGTCAGCCGCGCGCTGCCGCCGGTGGCTGCCACCACGCCGCGCGTGCGCCTGGTGCTCGCGCTCGGCGCCATCCTGGCGCTGATCGCCGCGCTGGGCCTCCCGCTGGTCTTCGAGCTGTTCAACCGGCGCGTGCGCTGCCGCGACGACGTCGAACGCCTGCACGGCGTGCCGGTGCTGACGGAGTTCGGCCGCCTGCCGATGAGGGTCACCGCATGATGAACGTCGCCACCGGCAACCTGACGCCGTTTCCGGCCCTGCATCCCGACCTGGACCTGAGGGCGGCGCGCGCCCGCGCGGAGGTGCGTCCGATCGAGCGCCGCGCCGAGCCCGACGACCGGTTGATCATGGCGCACGACCCGCTGGACCCGCGCTGCGAGACGATGCGCGCGCTGCGCACCGAGCTGCTGCTGCGGCGCGGCACCGCCGAGGGCGCGAGCATCGTCGCCTTGCTCAGCCCCTGTCCCGGCGAAGGCCGCTCGCTGATGGCGGCCGAACTGGCGATCGCGTTCGCGCAGACCGGCCAGCCGACGCTGCTGGTCGACGCCGACCTGCGGCGTCCGCAGCAGCACCAGCTGTTCGGTGCGCCCAACCGCCAGGGCCTGGCCCAGGCCATCGCGCACGGCGAACCGGCGCAGCTGCAGGTGGTGCACGGCCTGCCGCACCTGCTGCTGCTGACGGCCGGCGTGGTGCCCGGCGATCCGCTGGAGCTGCTGTCGAGCCGGCGCTTCGCGGCGCTGCTCGAAGGCTGGCGCGCGGATTTCGAGTTCGTTGTCCTCGACACCGCGCCGGTCGGGCGCTATTCCGACGGGCTGGCCGTCGCCAGCCTGGTGGGCCGCGTGCTGGCCCTGAGCCGCGCGCGGCACACGCCGGCCCGGGACCTGCAGGACATGCTGCGCCGCCTGGCGGCCACGCGCTCGCAGATCCTCGGTGCCGTGATCAGCCACTTCTGACCGGCGCACCGAAACGGGGTCCCGCCGTGACGACGACCCTGTCCCACCGCGCCGTCGCACCGGCCGCCGCCGCGTGGCGGCGCGACGACCGCTGGGGCGCGTTGCTGGCGGTGATGATGGCGGCGCTGATCGTGCTGATGATCGTGCCCGAGGGGCTGGACTACGAGAGCCTGGTCCATGCCGCGGCGCCCGACGCGGCCGGGTGGGCCAGCCGCGGCCTGTGGCTGGCCTCGCTCGGCACCGGCCTGCTGGTCCTCGCGTGGCGCACCCGGCTCGCATGGCTGCTGCTGCGCAGCGCCAATGCGTGGCTGTTCCTTTTCGTCGCGCTGGCGCTCGCGAGCCTGGCCTGGTCGATAGATCCGGCGCTGAGCGCGCGTCGCCTGCTGCGGCTGGTGACCATCGTCGTGGCCTGCACCGGCTTCGTGCTGATGGCCTGGCATGCGCGGCGCTTCCAGAACGTCGTGCGGCCGGTGCTGACGGGCGTGCTGCTCGGCTCGCTGCTGTTCGGGCTGGCCTGGCCGGCGCTCGCGATCCACCAGCAGGCCTCGGCCGAGCTCGCCGGCGCGTGGCGCGGGCTGGCGAACCACAAGAACAGCCTGGGCGCGCTGGCCAGCCTGGGCCTGATCTTCTGGTGCCATGCGGCGCTCGCGCGCGAGGTGCCGCTGCGCTCGGCGCTGGCCGGCGGCGCGGTGGCCGCGGCCTGCCTGCTGCTGTCGCGCAGCTCGACCTCGCTCGCGGCCACGGGCATCGTGCTGGTGTTCCTGGCGGTCGCGATGCGGGCACCGCGCGGGCTGCGGCCGTTCGTGCCGCACCTCGTCGTCGCGATGGCGGCGCTGCTGCTGCTGGACGCACTGGCGACGCTCGGGCTGCTGCCGGGGCTCGCGGCCTTCACCGAGACGGTCTCGTCGATCACCGGCAAGGACGCGACGCTCACCGGGCGCACGGCGATCTGGTCCATCCTGGGCGACCACATGCGCCTGCATCCGTTCCTCGGCACCGGCTACGCGGCGTACTGGACGGCCGTGCCCACCGCCGGCACCGATGCCTACGAGTTCGTCCGCCGCCTCGGCTCGTTCTTCCCCGGCTCGGCGCACAACGGCTATTTCGATGTCGCCAACGACCTCGGCTGGGCGGGCCTGGCCTGCCTGTTCGCCTATGCGATCCGGCAGGTGCGGCAATCGCTGCAGCTGCTGGCCTGCGAACGCCCGCAGGGGTTGCTGTACCTGGCGGTGTTCTTCCAGCAGGCGATCACGAACCTGTCCGAGACGCACTGGTTCAGCGTGCAAAGCGTCGATTTCGTGGTCATGACGCTCACCACCACCGCGCTCGCGCGCAGCCTGCTGGAGCAGCGGCTGCGGGCGGCGTTCGGTGAGCCATGACACAAGACACCATCCCGTCGCTCGACGGCCTGCGCGCGGTCGCCGTGGCGCTGGTGTTCCTGGCGCACAGCGGGCTCGACCACGTCGTGCCCGGCGGGCTGGGCGTGACCCTCTTCTTCGTGCTCAGCGGCTACCTGATCACGACCTTGCTGCGCGCCGAGCAGGTCCGCGACGGCCGCATCGCGCTGGGCCGCTTCTACCTGCGGCGGCTGCTGCGCCTGATGCCGCCGCTGCTGCTGGTCGCGGCCGGTGCGGCGGTGCTGTCGTCGCTGGCGCTGATCGACGGCGGCTTCAGCCTCGGCGGGCTGCTCGCGGCCCTGCTGTACGCCGGCAACTACCACGCGATCGTGCACGACTTCCAGGGTTTTCCGGCCGGCATCGGCGTGGTGTGGTCGCTGGCGATCGAGGAGCACTACTACCTGCTGTACCCGCCGCTCGCCGCCGTGCTGCTGCGCACCGGCTCCCTGCGCCGCCTGGCGATCCTGCTCGCGCTGCTGTGCGCGGTGGTGCTCGCGTGGCGCACCGCGCTCGTGCTGCACGGGGCCTCGGCCGACTACGTGACGATGGCCACCGACACGCGGGTCGACGCGATCCTGGTGGGCTGCATCGCGGCGCTGTGGCGCAACCCGTGGCTGGATGCATCTGCGCGGCCGATGCGGCGGCGCGACTGGGCGATCGTGGCGCTGTGCCTGGCCGCGCTGCTGGGCTCGCTCGCGTACCGCGACGAGGGCTTCCGCCTGGGCCTTCGCTTCACCGTGCAGAGCCTGGCCATCGCGGGCCTGCTGCGCGTGGCGGTGGCGCAGCCGGATCGCCTGCCGTTTCGCTGGCTGAATGCCCGCCCGCTGGTGTACCTCGGGTCGATCTCGTACACCGTGTACCTGTCCCACCACGTGATCCTGCTCGGCCTGGCCAGGCAGTGGCCGCAGTGGGGCTGGTTCGGCCTGACGCTGGCGGGCGCCGTGCTGACGCTGCTGGTGGCCGAGCCGGTGCGCCGCTGGGTGGAACTGCCCTGTGCCGCGTGGCGGCGGCGCCTGCACCGGCGCGCGGCCGATGCTGCGCCGGCGCCCGGCCGGCTGGCCCTGCCATGAGCCTGACCTACGTGGCCACTGCGCACGACGTGACGCCGGAGGACGCGCTGGGGGCGATCCTCGCGCACAACGGCCCGATCCTGCTCGACCTGGACGAGACGCTGTACCTGCGCAACTCGACCGAGGATTTCATCGACGCGGCCCGCCCGCGGCTGGCTGCCTTGCTGCTGATGCGCCTGCTGGACCTGGTCCAGCCGTGGCGCTGGACCGGCGGCGAACCGACGCGCGACGTCTGGCGCGTGCGGCTGGTGATGGCCTGCTTCCCCTGGACAGTACGGCGCTGGAAGGCGCAGGTCGCGAGGCTGGCGCAGGCCCATGCCAACGTGCGCCTGCGCGACGCGCTCGACGCACCCGGCACCACGACCATCATCACCACCGCCGGCTTCCAGCCCATCGTGGAGCCGCTGGTCGCCGCGCTCGGGCTGCCGCAGGTGCGCATCGTCGCCGCGCGCCTGTCGTGCTTTGCCGACCGGCGCGGCGGCAAGCTGCAGATGGCCGTCGGCGCGCTCGGCGGCGACACGGTGGCACGCGCGCTGGTGCTGACCGATTCGGCGCAGGACCTGAGCCTGCTCGACGCCTGTGCCCGCCCGCTGCGCGCGGTGTGGCCGGAGGCGCGCTTCCGGCACGCGCTCAGCGGCGTCTACCTGCCGGGCCAGTACCTGAGCCAGGTCAAGCGGCCGGGCGAGCGCTACATCGTGCGCGGCGTGCTGCAGGAGGACTTCGCGTTCTGGGTGCTGAGCTCGCTCGCGCTGTCCGGCCAGCCGGTCACGCATGTGCTCGGCCTGCTGTTCCTGCTGGTCTCGTTCTGGGCGATCTACGAGCGCGGCTACGTCGACAACGACCTGGTTGCCGCCCGTTTCGAAACCGACCCGAAGCTGAGCCCGGCTTTCCAGGACCACGGCGTGGCCACGCCGCGCTGGCAGCCGTGGCTGTGGGCGCTGGCCTGCGGCGGCGCCGGCACGGCGCTCGTGCGCTGGCCGGACGTGCCGTCGCCGGTCGACCTGGTGGCCTGGGTGGCGGTGCTGATGGCGACACACGCCTGGTTCACCGGATACAACCGCTTCGACAAGTCGACCCGCGTGTGGCTGTTCGCCGGGCTGCAGTTCGCGCGCAGCGCGGCCTTCGTCGCGCTGGTGCCGATCGTGCCCATCGGCGCCGCCGCGCTCGGCGCGCACGTGCTGGCCAAGTGGGTGCCGTATCACGTCTACCGCGTGGGCGGCAAGGAGTGGCCGCAGGCGCCGTTCCACCTGATCCGCCTGATGTTCTTCGGGGTGCTGGCCGCGCTGCTGGCCTTCGCGTCCGGCTGGGCGACGATCTTCAACGCCACCGGGCTCGCGCTGCTGGTGTGGAACCTGTACCGCGCGCAGCAGGAGCTGGCGGTGGCGCTGGTGGGGGCGCGGCGGCTCGACCGCAACCGTTTCACGGAGCCGCCATGAGCATCAGCGTGTGCATCGCGACCTACCGCCGCCCGCAGCGGCTGGCGGCGTTGCTCGACGACCTGGTGGCCCAGCAGTGGCTGCCGGACGAGGTGGTGGTGGTCGACAACGACGCCGCCGAATCGGCGCGCAGCGTCGTCGAGCGCCGGCGCCAGGCCGGCACGCCGTTCCCCATCGTCTACGACGTCCAGCCCGAGCAGAACATCTCGCTCACGCGCAACCGCAGCGTGGCGCGGGCCCGCTGCGACTGGCTCGCCTTCGTCGACGACGACGAGCGGGCGCCGGCCGCGTGGCTGCGGCGGCTGGTGCGCATCGCCCGGAACAGCGCCGCAGACGCGGTGCTCGGCCCGGTGGTGCCGGTGCTGCCGGCCGATGCGCCGGCCTGGATCCGGCGCGGCGGCTTCCATGAGTGGGCGCGGCTGAAGACCGGCAGCGTGGTGCCGCCGAACCGGCTGCGCTTCGGCAACGTGCTGCTGCGCACCGCGCTGCTGCGCGAGATGGCGCAGCCCTTCGACCCCGGCTATGGACGCACCGGCGGCGAGGACGGCGACCTGCTGGCGCGCCTGGTGCAGCGCGGCGCCCGCATCGTGTGGTGCGACGAGGCGGTGGTGAACGAGCCGGTCGAGCCGGCGCGGCTGTCGCTGCGCTGGCTGCTGCTGCGTGCGCTGCGCGGCGGGCAGGACCATGCGCGGCACCGGCTGGCCGGCCGCTATGGCGCGCTGACGCGTGCCGGCAGCACGGCGTTCTTCCTGCGCGCGCTGCTGCAGACGGTGGTCGCGTTCGGCCTGGCGCTGGTGGCATGGCCCGGCGGCCGGCATTGGGCGGCCTACTGGCTGCTGAAGGCCTCGGCCAACCTCGGCAAGCTGTCCGTCTTCGTCGGCTGGCACTACCGCGAATACGACGGAAGACCCGCATGAGCCTGGCCCTGCAGATCCTGCTGCTGCTGCTCGGCCTGCCGGCGCTGGCGTGCTCGGGCTACCTGCTGCTGCTCACGCTGTTGTCGCAGGTGCCGCCACCGGTGCTGCGTTCGTCGCGCCGGCTCAGTTTCGACGTGATCGTGCCGGCCCACGACGAGGCGGCGCAGATCGAGGCCTGCATCGCGAGCCTGCAGCGCCTGGATTGGCCCGCGGAGCTGTTCCGCGTGGTGGTGGTGGCGGACAACTGCGGCGACGCGACCGCTGCGCTGGCGCGCGCTGCCGGTGCCGTCGTGCTGGAACGGTGCGACCTCACGCGGCGCGGCAAGGGGCATGCGCTCGCGCACGGCTTTGCCGCCAGCCGTGCGAACGGCCAGGCGTATGCCGTCGTCGTGGTCGATGCCGACTCCGAGGTCTCGGCCAACCTGCTGGAGGCCTTCGCGGCCCGCATCGAGGCCGGCGCCAAGGCCGTCCAGGCGTGTCACGGCGTGCTGAACGCGAAGGCCGCATGGCGCACGCGCCTGATGGCGATCGCGATGGGCTGCTTCCACCGTGTGCGCTCGCGCGGCCGCGAACGCCTGGGGCTGTCGTGCGGGCTGCGCGGCAACGGGTGGTGCGTGACGCACCGGCTGCTGCGGCAGGTGCCGTACGGCGCCTACGGCCTGGCCGAGGACATCGAGTACGGGATCGCCCTCGGGCTGGCCGGCCATCGCGTCCACCACGCCGACGAGGCGCGCGCCGACGGGCTGATGGTGGCGGGCCGGGAGGCCGCCGGCAGCCAGCGCCTGCGCTGGGAAGACGGGCGCCGGCAGTTGCTGCACTCGCGCGTGCTGCCGCTGCTGCGCGCGGCGGGTCGACCGGGCGGCGCGGTCTGCCTGGACCTCGCGCTGGACCTGCTGGTGCCGCCCTTGTCGCTCGTCGCGCTCAACGTCGTTGCGCTGCTGGCGGCCGCCGGCCTCGCGATGCTGTGGAGTCCTGCGGGCGAGGCCTGGCTGGCGATCGGCCTGGCGTGCGCGGCGAGCCTCGTGCTGTACGTGCTGAGGGGTTGGCAGCTCAGCGGGGTCGGCCTGCGCGGCCTGGTCGACCTGCTGCATGCGCCGTCATTCGTGCTGTGGAAGCTGTTGCTGATGCTGCGTGCGCACGACTCGGCGGAGTGGGTTCGCACGAAGCGGGAGCAGCGGTGACCGAGCCGCGGCGCCGGCACCTGGCGGTTGCGCGGCTGCTGAGCAGCGCGGTCGTCAGCCAGGCCGTGCTGTCGGCCGCGAGCTTCGCGACCGGGCTGCTGCTGATCCGGCATGCGGCCGCGGTCGAGTACGGGTATTTCATCCTCGCGTCGAACGCGATCGCGCTGCTGGCCTCGCTGCAGAACGCCTTCTTCGGGCCGGTGCTGGCCAGTCGCCTGAACCGGCTCGAACGCGCCGGGCGGGAACAGCTGGTCGCGGCACTGCATTCCGGCCAGCAGCGCCTGCTGCGGGCCATCGCGGTGCTGCTGTGGCCTGCCGCCTGCGCGCTGTGGTGGGCCGGCGTGCTGGACGCGCGGACCGGGCCCCTGGCCCTCGCGGCCACGCTGGCGGTGCTGGCGACGCTGCACCGCGATTTCTTCCGGATGGTGCTGCTGGCCCACCGCCGCGCAAGCGACGTGCTGGGCGTCGACCTCGTGTACGCCGCGCTGCTGGTGCTGGGCGTGCTGGCCGCGGCTCGCTCGCAGGTGCCGGCCGTGGCGGCGCTGGCTGCGCTTGGCGTGGCGGGGCTGGCCGGCGCGCTGCTGCTGGCGCGGGCG
>NZ_JBFUEB010000069.1:0-35770 GCF_056404395.1 Rhizobacter sp. P2_D12
CAGCAGCGCTTCGCCGGCGGTGGCCAGCGCGACCAGGCCGATCGCGAGCAGCACCGCGATCAGCGGCGCGACCGGCACGCCGGACGCCGCCTGCGGCGTGCGCCGCGGCCACGCGTAAGCCAGCACGAACAGCGGGAAGCCCAGGTGCCAGAAGATGTACAGCCATGCCGTGCTGTGCTGGCCTGCGCCGAGCAGGCCGGTGGGGGTGAACAGGCCGGGGAAGCTGAGCGCATGGCCGATCACCACCAGCGCGGTGAAGAGGTAGCCGCTCGCCAGCACCGCGATCGCACGCAGCCGCACCACGCGGTACAACCCGAACAGCAGCGCCGCGGTAATGAGGTCATTGACGACGACCGCCGTCTCGTAGATCGAGATGAAGCCCGGGAAGGGCTGCAGCTTCAGCTTTGCAAACGGTACCAAGGCCAGGAACAACAGCACTGAAACCGCCAGCACGGTCATCGCGCGTCGCCGCTGCGGGCGGCTGGCCGCCTGGTTCGACAGGAAGGCCGGGCCGTCGTCGACGGCCGCTTCATTGCTTGTCCCCACGCTGTCTCCCTGCTCGGCCGGCAATACGGCCCTGGCGTGTGTGTGGTGCGACAGTTATGCCTGGAAGTGCGGCTGCGCGCAACAATTGAAACGCGGGGGAACGTGCCGCTGAAACACGACAGGATCACACTGAGCGCTGTATTTCACGCCTTGCGAGGCCCCCATGAGCGAATCCCTGTTCCTGCCGCGCGAATTGTTCGACCCGACCGCTTCGGCGAAGATGGCCGCGCCATCCGCCCCGCCCAGCGAGGCCGTGCTCGACGACCTGCAGCGCTTCAGCGCGCCGGGGCCGATGTTCGGCAGCGGCCGCAACCGCCGGCTGAAGCCGCGCGATCCGCGCGCGCCGAAGGTCGACCTGTGGCTGGACCTCGCGTCCTGACAGCCCCACGCCGCCGGGATCAGGCCTTCAGCGCCGCCCCCAGGTAAACCCGCAGCATCTCGCGCAGCTCGGCCAGCGCAGCCCGCGCGCCCGGCCCGCCGTCGGCGTTCAACGCCACCGCGGACTTCATCACCTGCTGCACCACCGCGGCCACCGCGGCGAGCCGCGCTTTCGGCAACGTGCCGGCATGCGGCGCGAGGATCTCCACCAGCTGCGCGCGCATCTGCAGCCGCACCCCTTGCACCACCTCGTGCGGCACGCCGGGCGTGTCGATCAGGCGCGCGAACGACGGGTGCGCGGCGCGAAACTCGATCAGCGCGACCGACAGCCGCCGCGCCAGCTCGTCGACGTCCCAGCCGGGGCTGGCCGCCACCATCGCCGCGAGCCGTTCCTGCAGCGCGCCCGCCTGCAGCGCGATCAGGCCCTGCGCGACGCTCTGCTTGGTCGGGAAGAACTGGTAGAGCGAGCCGATCGACGACTCGGCCTGTGCGGCGATCTCGGTCATCGTCGCGGCCTCGTAGCCCTTGTCGGCAAACACCTGGGCCGCCGCGGCCAGCAGCACCTCGATGCGCAGGTGGCCGCGCTGGCGGCGCGCACGCTCGACCGGCACGGCATCGGCTTCGCTGGACATTTGTGAGGACTTCCTCATAAAATATTTTTGTGAGGACTCCCTCACAAATCTCGTTTCTTGCAACCAGGAGCCGCCATGCTATCGCTTGATCCTTCCCGTTCCGCGCTGGTGCTGATCGACCTGCAGCAGGGCATCACCGGCTTCGGCCGCGCGCCGCACGCTGCGGCCACGGTGCTGGCGAATGCCGCCCGGCTGGCCGGCCACTTCCATGCACGCGGCGCGCTGGTGGTGCGCGTGAAGGTGGGCTGGCTGGCGGGTTTCCCGGACATGCTGAAGCAGACCACCGACCAGGCCGCGCCGACGCCGGCCGGCGGCCTGCCGCCGAACTGGTGGGACGACCCGGCCGAGCTGCCGAGCCGGCCGCAGGATCTGCAGATCGTCAAACGCCAGTGGAATGCCTTCCACGGCACCGAACTCGACCTGCAATTGCGCCGGCGCGGCATCACGACGCTGGTGCTGGGCGGCATCGTCACGCACATCGGCGTCGAGGGCACGGCGCGCGCGGCGTGGGAGCTGGGCTACCAGTTGGTGATCGCCGAGGACGCCTGCAGCGCCGCCGCCGCCGAGCCGCACCAGGCATCGATGCAGCACGTGATGCCGCGGCTCGGGCACGTGCGCAGCACCGTGCAGATCCTGGAGACACCGACCGACATGGTCTGACATGCGCGCCGGGCCCATACTGTCGGCCATGCTCTCCCGCCGAGTGCTGTGGCACGCCCTGCTTGCGCTGCTGCTGGTGTTCAGCCAGCAGCAGGCGGTGCTGCACGTGCTGGGGCACGCGCTGGGCCCGGCGCGGCTGTCGTCGCCGGCCGCGGCGTCCCACCAGGCAGACCACGACACGCTGTGCGCGCAGTGCCTGGCCTTCGCGCAGCTGGATCATCAAGCAACACCGCAGGCCGCCCTGCCGGCGCTGCTGCCGGCCCGCTTCGAACTCGCCGCCGCACCCGCGGTGGCCTCGCAGGACGCGCGCTTCGAGCCCGTCTACCGCAGCCGCGCCCCGCCGCGCGGCTGATCGCCTCCCTGCCCTGACTTCACCGCGGCCCGCTGCCGCTTGCCCGTGCACGACCGTTGCGCGGGCCCTTGGGATTTCCTGCCATGCCCTTCTCGCCTTCCTTCGCGCTGCGCGCCACCGTGGCCGCGCTCGCCTGCCTGTCCTTCCCTGCCATCGAAGCCCATGAGCCCGGGGCCCATGTGCACGGCGTCGCCGAGCTGCGCATCGTGGTCGACGGCAACCAGCTCACGATGAGCCTGGAATCGCCGCTCGACAACCTGCTCGGCTTCGAGCACGTGCCGCGCACCGACGTCGAACGCACCGCCGTGCGCCACATGGCACGCACACTGCGCGACGCGGCCGGCGTGTTCACGCCCAGCGTGGCCGCGCGCTGCCGGCCGGTGTCGGTGCGGCTCGCGTCGTCGGCAGCGCTCGGCGAATCCATCGAGACCACGCCGTCCGATGGCGACGGCCATGCCGACCTGGATGCAGACTTCACCTGGCAATGCGAGGCACCCCAGGCCCTGGCCGGCGTCGACGTCGACCTGATGCGCCACTTCCCCGGCCTGCGCCGGCTGAAGGTGCAGGTGGCGAGCCCGAAGGGCCAGGGCGCGGCCGAGCTGGTCCCCGGCAAGCGGAGCGTGACATGGTGAGCGCGCCCGTGCTGCAGGTGGACCACCTGCTGTTCCGCTGGCACCCGACACGGCCGCCCTGCCTGGACATCGAACACCTGGCGGTGCAGGCCGGCGAGCGCATCTTTTTGCACGGCCCGAGCGGCAGCGGCAAGAGCACCTTGCTCGGCCTGCTGGGCGGCGTGCTGGTGCCCGAGCGCGGGCAGGTGACGGCGCTCGGCCAGGAGGTGTCGGCGTTGGACGGCGCGGCGCGCGACCGCTTCCGCGTCGACCACATCGGCTTCGTGTTCCAGCAGTTCAACCTGGTGCCTTACCTGAGCGTGCTGGACAACGTGCTGCTGCCCTGTCGCTTCTCGGCGCACCGCGCCGCACGGGCGCTGGCCAACTCCGACGGCGACCTGCGCGACGAGGCGCGCCGCCTGCTCGAGGCGCTGGACCTGCCGCGCACGCTGCTGGCGCGGCCGGCCACGCAGCTGTCAGTCGGCCAGCAACAGCGCGTGGCCGCGGCGCGTGCGCTGCTGGGCCGGCCCGAGATCGTGATCGCCGACGAGCCGACCTCGGCGCTCGACGCGCAGACGCAGCAGCGTTTCCTGGAGCTGCTGCTGCGCGAATGCGAGGCGGCGCAAGCCAGCCTGCTGTTCGTGAGCCATGACCGGCGCCTGGCGGCCAGCTTCACGCGCGAGATCGCGCTGGCCGACCTGAACCTGGCCTCGGTCTACGAGGAGGCCGCATGATGGTGCTGCTGCGACTGGCGCTGGCGAGTGCCTGGAACCGGCGCGCCACGCTGGGCCTGACCGTGCTGGCGGTTGCGCTGTCGGTGACGATGCTGCTGGGCGTGGAGCGCAGCCGGCTGGCGGCGCGCGAGGCCTTCGCCCAATCGGTGTCCGGCACCGACCTGGTGGTGGGCGCGCGCACGAGCCCGGTGCAGCTGATGCTCTACGCGGTGTTCCGGCTCGGCGAGGCGACGAACAACGTGCGCTGGAGCAGCATCGAGGCGCTGCAGAAGAACCCGGCCGTCGCGTGGACGATCCCGCTGTCGCTGGGCGATTCGCACCGCGGCTTCGCGGTGCTGGGCACCGACGTCGGCTACTTCGAGCACTTCCGCCATGGCTACCGCCGGCCGCTGGCGCTGGCCGACGGCCGCGCCTTCAGCGGCACGGTCGACGGCGTGTTCGAGGCGGTGATCGGCGCCGAGGTGGCGCGCTCGCTGCACTACGGGCTGGGCCAGCGCATCGTGCTCAGCCACGGCAGCGGCGGCGACGGGCTGGCCGAGCATGCCGACAAGCCGTTCACCGTGGTGGGCATCCTGGCGCCCACCGGCACGCCGGTGGACCGCACGGTGCACATCAGCCTGCAGGCGATCGAGGCGATCCACCTCGACTGGCAGGGCGGCGCGCCAGTCCCGGGCCTGGCGATCGCCCCCGACCTGGTGCGCAAGTTCGACCTGCAGCCGAAGACGGTGACGGCGGCGCTGGTCGGGTTGAAGAGCCGCGGCGCGGTGTTCAAGGTGCAGCGCGACATCGACGAGTTCGAAGGCGAGCCGCTGCTGGCGGTGCTGCCCGGCGTCGCGCTGGACCAGCTGTGGCAGGTGGTGGGCGTGGTCGAGCGCACGCTGCTGGCGGTGTCGGCGCTGGTCGTCGTGGTGGGGCTGGCCGGCATGGTGGCGGTGGTGCTGGCGAGCCTGAACGAGCGGCGCCGCGAGCTGGCCATCCTGCGTTCGGTGGGGGCCGGGCCGCGCCACATCGCGGCGCTGCTGGTGATCGAGAGCGTGGGGGCCACGCTGGCCGGCGCGCTGCTCGGGCTGGCACTGCTGGCGGCGGCGGCGCTCGCGGCCGGGCCGTGGCTGCAGGCGCAGTTCGGCAGTGCGTTGCGGCCGGGGGTGTCGGGGCCGGGTGAATGGCAGTTGCTGGCCGCGGTGCTCGCGGCCGGCGTGCTGGCCGGGGCGCTGCCCGCCTGGCGCGCGACGCGCCTGTCCTTGTCCGATGGATTGACCCCGCGTCTTTGAGGAGATGATCGTGAGGAGATCGACGATGAAATCACTGAGTGCGTGGGCGCTGGCGGCATCGCTGGTGCTGTGCGCCGCCTGCAGCGATGCAGCGGATGGCCCGAAGGTGGACGACAGCCCGAAGACCGACGCGGCCGACTACCGCATCGGCGACAAGCTGGCGCCGGTGGCGGCGGCCCGTGCGGCCAGCGCGGCGGCCGCGGGCCACTACCGGCTGACGAACTGGGAAGACCTGACGCCCAAGGACTGGGACCCGATGAAGGACGTGCAGGCGTTGAGCTTCCGCATGTTCGGCGACGGCGACCCGCGCGCCCAGGCGGCGCTGGATCGCCTGAAGCGCGCATGGAACAACGCGCCGACGAACGCCGCGATGGACAACCAGCGCGTGCGCATCGCCGGCTTCGTGGTGCCGCTGGAAGGCGAGAGCGACCAGCTGCGCGAGTTCCTGCTCGTGCCCTACTTCKGCGCCTGCATCCACGTGCCGCCGCCGCCGGCCAACCAGACCATCCACGTCAAGCTCGCCAAGCCGCTGGCCGGCGTGCGCACGATGGATGCGCTGTGGGTCAGCGGGGTGCTGCACACGGCCTTCAGCGATACCGCGGTGGGGACCTCGGGGTACCGGATGGAAGGGGAAGTGACGGAGGGGTATCGGCGGAGTCGGTGACAGCTCAACCGGGAGTGTCAGCCCTTTTCGTCACCGCCCAGCACCGCGATCAGGGCATTGAACCTCTTGATCCACTCCTCATGCCCGCCAAACACTTTCATAGGATCCAGCCGGCACGGCGAGGAAGGCAGGAGCAGTTCTTGTTTCTCGCTTGGGGTCAACAGAGGGCTTTCCACGATCTCGGCAGCCACACGCAAGATGCCTTCTCCATCGCCACGCGTGATTGAATCGTCGAGCCGTTTGAGCAGCATGTCGGCCATCGTTGGCTGCGGCAAGGTCTCGGGCTGCGTGACCGCCACAGGCTTCGACACCTCGGGCTGGAAAGGTTGCGACACGAAGCCCAACGAAGTCGCACCACGACCGTCGACAGGGGGCGCGCCAGGCGATGATGGCTTGAACATTGACGCGATATCCGGCGGAGAGTAGTACTCGACAGTCAGCTCTTCGCCCTCGCGGAGAAAGGGCTTGAACAACTCGACGTTGAAGTCCTTCGCCGAGCCGGCCAGCGCGATTGGCACCAGCGGAACCTTCCGATCTTCCGCCTGGGCTTTCCACGCCTCCCAGATACCGGCTCCTTGTTCGACGAGGTAGTTCAACTGCTCCACGTTCAGCGCGCCCAGATCCAGGCCTTTGCCAAATTGGGAGAGAGCATTCTTCAGATCGTATGCGACGCTCCCCAACTCAGGGTGCGCCTGAACTGCTTTTTGCAGTTGACCGTATGGAGTCTCAGGCTGTGACGGTTGCTGGGTTCGCGGTGAAAGGCGGACAATCCTGTTGCTCATCAGTACTCCAGTTGATTGAGGCGCCATCTGAGTAACCGGAAGCAGCCCACCGTTCCAGCTCCCACCCCACGGCGCGCAAGGCGACGGGTGGCACGCTACGATGCCCCCTCGTCTTCCTCGCGCCCGCGCTCTCCATGGACAGCCTCGACCTCCAAGTCCTCACCCAAGCCCGCCAGTGGCGCACCGAAGGCCATGCCGTCTGGCTGGTCACCGTGCTCGAAACCTGGGGCTCCGCACCGCGCCCGCCCGGTGCGCTGCTCGCGATGCGCGACGACGGCTTGGTGGTCGGCTCGGTGTCTGGCGGTTGCGTCGAGGACGACCTGATCGAGCGCGTGCGCACCGGCGAGCGCGTCGCCCAGCCGGCCCTGATCACCTACGGCGTCACCAAGGAAGAGGCGGCCCGCTTCGGCCTGCCCTGCGGCGGCAACCTGCGGCTGGTGCAGGAGCCGCTGGCCGACACCGCCTGGGTCGACGAGGTGCTCGCGCGCACCCAGCGCCACGAGCTCGTCGCGCGCCGGCTCGACCTGAAGAGCGGCCGCACGCAAGTCGAACCCGCGCACCGCGGCGAAGGCTTCTCGTTCGACGGCCAGACCCTGCGCGCGCTGTTCGGCCCGCGCTGGCGGCTGCTGATCGTCGGCGCCGGCCAGTTGTCGCGCGTGCTCGCGCAGATGGCGCTGGCGCTCGACTTCGAGGTGACCTGCTGCGATCCGCGCGAGGAATACCACCTCACCTGGGACCTGCCCGGCACCACCTTCAGCCGGGCGATGCCCGACGACCTGGCGCTCGAGCTGCAGCTCGACCCGCACAGCGCAGTGGTGGCGCTGACGCACGACCCCAAGCTCGACGACATGGTGCTGCTGGAAGCGCTCAAGTCGCCGGCCTTCTACGTCGGCGCGCTCGGCTCGCGCAGCAACACCGCCCGGCGCCGCGAGCGGCTGGCGCTGTTCGACCTGACGGCCGACGAGATCGYGCGCCTGCACGGCCCGATCGGCCTCAACCTGGGCGGCAATTCGCCGGCCGAGATCGCGGTGTCGATCCTGGCCGAGATCATCGCGGTGCGGCACGGCGTCGGCGTCACGCAGAAGAAGCCGGTGGCCACGCAGGCCTGAGCTGGAGACCCGAGCGCTTGATCCCCTGGCTGCGCGACGCGCACACCCCGCTGCCCGACACGCGCCTGGCGCTGCCGCCCGGCTCCGACGCGCCCGGGCTGCTGGCCGCCGGCGGGCGCCTGACGCCCGAGCGCCTGGCCGAGGCCTATGGCAAGGGCGTCTTCCCGTGGTACAGCGAGGGCCAGCCGGTGCTGTGGTGGTCGCCCGACCCGCGCATGGTGCTGCCCGTCGCCGAGTTCAAGCTCGCCCGCTCGCTGCGCCAGGTGCTGCGCCGCTTTGCCCGCGACCCCGATTGCGAGCTGCGCATCGACGGCGACTTCCGGGCCGTCATCAGCGCCTGCGCCGGCACGCCGCGCGAGGGCCAGGACGGCACCTGGATCCTGCCCGAGATGGTGGAGGCCTACTGCCGCTGGCATGCGCTGGGCGCGGTGCACAGCTTCGAGACGCGCATCGGCGGGCAGCTGATGGGCGGGCTGTACGGCGTGTGCATCGGCCGCATGTTCTTCGGCGAATCGATGTTCTCGCACCGCACCGATGCGTCGAAGATCGCGGTGTCGGGCCTGGTGGCGTTCTGCCGGGCGAACGGCATCACGCTGATCGACTGCCAGCAGCGCACGCGCCACCTGGCGTCGCTGGGCGCGCGCGAGGTGCCGCGGGCCGAATTCGAGGCGGCCCTGCCCCCAAGACTCAGGGAGTCGCCGATCCGGGATTGGTCCTATGATCCAGCGATGTGGGCGCTGCTCGACCCTGGCGCCCCCGTGCAGGAACCCGGTCCGTGACCCACCCGAAAGAGCTTCCGCTCGCCTCGCTGCAGTTCTATGCCACCGCGCCGTACCCGTGCAGCTACCTGGGCGGCCGGATGGCGCGCTCGCAGGTGGCCACGCCCAGCCACCTGATCCATGCCGACGCCTACTCGGGCCTGGTTGCCAACGGCTTCCGGCGCAGCGGCATGTTCACCTACCGCCCGTTCTGCGACGGCTGCCGCGCCTGCGTGCCGCTGCGCGTGCCGGTGAAGGATTTCGAGCCGACGCGCAGCCAGCGCCGCGCCTGGAAGGCCCACCAGCACCTGCAGGCGCGCGTGCTGCGGCTGTGCTTCGTGCCCGAGCACTACCAGCTCTACCTGCGCTACCAGGCCGGCCGCCACAGCGGCGGCGGCATGGACAACGACAGCATCGACCAGTACACGCAGTTCCTGCTGCAAAGCCGCGTCAATTCGCGGCTGGTGGAGTTCCGCGAGCCGTCGGAAGACGGCCTGGGCGCGCTGAAGATGGTGTCCATCCTCGACATCCTGAACGACGGCCTGTCGGCGGTGTACACCTTCTACGAGCCCGAGCCGCGCACCAGCTACGGCATCTACAACGTGATGTGGCAGATCGAGCAGACGCGGCTGCTGAAGCTGCGGCACGTGTACCTGGGGTACTGGATCGCCGAGAGCAACAAGATGTCCTACAAGGCGGATTTCCGGCCGCACGAGGTGTTGGTGGACGGGGTGTGGCACGGAGCGGATTGAGCGCCTGTTTCGCGATCGGAGAACTGGATCAAGTTGAGGTGTCCTCAAGCACCGTCAACAGCGCCGCAAAGGCGGAATCACCCAGGAGCTCGGTTTTGATGCCAGGGGCCAGCCGACATTTCTCGCTCAGCATCCACTGAACGGCATTCCGTACCTCTCTGGGTTCGGCGGACCTCACGGCGGTGACGAGCATCCCGTAGACTTCGCGCAGATGCAGCTCATCGCAAGTCCTGCCCCCCTCGTCCAGTGCCTTCTCGGCCTTGCGCCACAGCTTCGAGGTTGAATCGCCTGGGTCAGTCCAGGTCTTGACCTGCTTGAAAGAAGCGGGGTCGGCGCCCAAGGCAATCGCCGTATCGAGCAGGGTCTGATAGCCCTGCGGGAACTGACGCCGGCACGTCAACATCACGCTGCCCTCTGCGAATGACAGCCTTGCAAGCACTGCAGCCGGTTCAACGCATTGCTCGCTGACATCTGCGAGCACCTTCTCGCAAAGGCCGACCAGTCTTTTGGCATCCTGGTCAACGATCGCTTCGAAGAGGGCCTGCAAGAACAGGTCGAGCATCTGCGACTGCGACAGGGCGTGGCTCAAGAAAAAGGAGCTAACTTGCTCCGTGATTGACGGATGAACAATGACCTCAGGAGCCTCAAGTGCCTTCTGCGAGGAAGGGAATTGGTCGACCTCGTCGCTGGACGACTCCTCAAGCTCAAACGTGCCTGGATCCAACTCCTCAATCAAGATCGGATGGCGCGACTGCGACAAGCACATGATGCGAAGTTTCTCTGCTTGGCAGCACCACAAATTCAACGTCAGCAATGTGCCTGTCGGCACGGTCTGTTGATGGGGGCGCAGGTCGATGCAATTGCCCTCGAATCTGAAGGCTACGAACCGAATCGCGCCGGGAATGGCGTGAAGCCACCGTGGCCAGCCCCTCAAGCCATCTGGCAGCTTGACGTACGGCAGCGCCTCCCCTCTCTTGCACAGTTGCGCAACCGTTGCCTCATCCAAAGCCAGTGCCGCGTCAACCGTCTCGACCTCAAAGGAAGACTTCGACACTGAGACACCCTGAATCTTGGGTGGCACTCCGCGGGGCGATTCTGGACGGCTGGGAGTCGGACTGACTCTGGGTGTATGCATGGTTCGTCGCTCGGAAGTTCATCACGATGCGATGAGTGAACCCATTGCGTCGTCGGTTCCATCCATCAGCCGATCCAGCACCTCGTCCGCCAGCGCCAAGCTGGCCGTCAAGCCCGGCGATTCGATGCCGAACAGGTTCACGAGCCCCGGCACGCCATGCTGCGCCGGTCCCTCGACAATGAAATCCGCCGCCGGCGATGACGCCGCCGCCACCTTGGGCCGCACGCCGCTGTACGCCGCCTGCAAGGCACCGTCCTGCAACCCCGGCCAGTAGCGCCGCACCTCGGCATAGAAGGCCTCGGCGCGCGCCGGATCCACGGTGTAGTCGATCGGCTCCCGGGTGTCGTCGGGCAGCCATTGCACGTCCGGCCCGAAGCGCGCCTGGCCGCCCAGGTCCAGCGTCAGGTGCACGCCCAGGCCGGCGCGTTGCGGCAGCGGGTAGACCAGGCGCGAGAACGGCGCCTTGCCCACCAGGCTGAAGTAGTTGCCCTTGCAGAAATGCGCCTGCGGACGCGCCGTGTCGGGCAGGGCCTCGGTGCGCTGCGCGAGCGCCGGGGCCCACAGCCCGGCGGCGTTGACGACAATGCGTGCCGCCACCGTCATCGGCTCGGCACCACCTACCTCGATCTCGTGACCCGGCGCGCCGCAGCGGATCGCCCGCACCGGCGAGGCCAGCGCGACCGTCCCACCGTGCCGCTCCAGGTCGCCTTGCAGCGCCAGCATCAGGCCATGGCTGTCGACGATGCCGGTCGAGGGCGACCACAGCGCACCGACGCACACGAGCTGCGGCTCCATCGCACGCGCCGCTGCGGCATCGAGACGCACAAGGTCGTGCACGCCATTGGCGATCGCCTTGGCCTTCAGCCCATCCAGGTCTGCGAGCTGGCCATCATCCGTCGCCACCAGCAGCTTGCCGCAGCGCCGGTGTTCGACAGCGTGCGACTCGCAGAATGCATACAGCTGCTGCCGGCCCTGTACGCACAGCCGCGCCTTCAGCGAGCCGGCCGGGTAGTACAACCCCGCATGGATGACCTCGCTGTTGCGCGAGCTGATGCCGGTGCCGATGGCCTGCGCCGCTTCGAGCACCAGGGTCTCGATGCCGCGCATCGCCAGCGCGCGGCCCACGGCCAGCCCGATGACCCCGGCCCCGACGACGACGGCTTCGATGCGCTCCATGCCCCCATTGTCGCCAAGGGGCGGTGTTCACCCGCCGTTCAGCGCCGCGCGCCGGCGGGTGCCACGTCCACCAACCGCCGCAGCGTCTTCTGCAGCACCGCATCGCCCGGCCGCATCAGTTCGTCGCACAGGTCCTCGACCTGGTCCTTCAGGCGCCGGAAGGCCGGCGCGGCCATCACGCACTGCAGGCTGCGCGGGCAGGCCTCGCCGGCGGCCAGGCAGTCGGCCTTCTCGGCACAGCCCAGCCGCTCGTCGGCCACCAGGCCGCGGATCAGCAACAGCGCCGCATCGACGTCGCTGGCCCGGGCGGCCTGTCGCAGCCGGATCGCCAGGCGCAGGTCTGGCAGGGGCGACCCGGAGGCCGGGCGTTCGACGGTGGCAGGCATGCAGGCTCCCTGGAGTCAGGAGCCCGGTGAGTAACGGCCGGGCCGGCGCGGGTTCCCGCGCCGCCGGCCACGCGCTCAGAGGTAGCGGTTCACCAGGTTCTCCAGCGCCTCCTGGCGGCCGGATTTCGGCAGCACGTCGGTGTTGCGGTCCAGCACCCGCTGCGCCACCGCGTCCAGCGTCAGCTCGCCCTTCAGCAACTGCTGGCCGAAACCGCCGCGCCAGCCGGCGTAGCGCTGCTGCAGCGCCGCCTCGAGCTTGCCGTCCTCGATCATCTGCTCGGCCACCAGCAGCGCGCGTGCGCACAGGTCCATCGCGCCGACGTGGCCGTGCAGCAGGTCTTCCGCATCGATCGACTGGCGCCGCACCTTGGCGTCGAAGTTCAGGCCGCCGCTCGTGAAACCGCCGGCCCGCTGCACGTGGTACAGCGCCAGCGCCATCTCCGGCAGGTTGTTCGGGAACTGGTCGGTGTCCCAGCCGCACTGCATGTCGCCGCGGTTCATGTCGATCGACCCGAAGATGCCCAGCGCCGCAGCGGTGGCGATCTCGTGCTCGAAGCTGTGGCCCGACAGCGTCGCATGGTTGGCCTCGATGTTGACCTTGACGTCCTGCTCCAGCCCGTAGGTCTTCAGGAAGCCGTACACCGTCGCGACGTCGAAGTCGTACTGGTGCTTGGTCGGCTCGCGCGGCTTCGGCTCGATCAGGATCGGGCCCTTCAGCCCGATCTTGTGCTTGTACTCCACCGCCATCGCCAGCAGCCGGCCCATCTGCTCCAGCTCCGACTTGACGTCGGTGTTCAGCAGCGTCTCGTAGCCCTCGCGCCCGCCCCACATCACGTAGTTGGCACCGCCCAGCTTCACGGTGGCGTCCATCGCCTCCTTCACCTGCAGCGCGGCCATCGCGAACACCTCCGGGTCCGGGTTGGTCGCGGCACCCGACATGAAGCGCCGGTGCGAGAACAGGTTGGCCGTGCCCCACAGCAGCTTCACGCCGGTGGCCTGCTGCTTCTCGCCCAGCAGGTCGACGGTGCGACGCAGCCACTCGGCGCTCTCGCGCGGCGTGCTGCCTTCGGCCACCACGTCGCGGTCGTGGAAGCAGTAGTACGGGATGCCCAGCTTGCTGAAGAAATCGAACGCGACGTCGACCTTCACGCGCGCCTGCTCCAGCGGGTCGGCAATCTGGTGCCATGGACGCTGGAAGCTGTCGCCGCCGAACGGATCGCGCCCGTCCCACACGAAGCTGTGCCAGTAGCAGGCGGCGAAGCGCAGCTGCTCTTCCATGCGCTTGCCCAGCACCACGCGGTCCTTGTCGTACCAGCGGAAGGCGAGCGCATTCGTGCTCTCGCGGCCCTCGTGGCGGATGGGCGCTATGCCCTTGAAGAAGTCGCTCATGTCTCAGGTCTCCAGGTGAATCAGGCTGCGGCGAAGGCGGTCCGCAGCGTCGGGTACAGCGCCTTGAAGCGGGCGTGGCGGGCCAGCAGCGCATCGCGCCGCGCGCCGCCTTGCGGCAGGTACTCGGTGTCGACCTCGGGGGCGCGGCACACCTCGTCCTCGCGGCCCCCGGTGGCCAGCCAGGCCAGCCGCGCGGCCCCCAGCGCACCGCCGGCCTCGCCACCCTGCACCGTGCGCACCGGCACGCCGTACAGCGTCGCGAAGAGCTGCGCCCACAGCGGGCTGCGCGAGCCGCCGCCGACGATCGTCAGCGGCCCCACCTCGGTGCCGGCGGCCTGCAGCGCATGCAGGCCGTCGAGCATGCCGAAGGCCACGCCCTCCAGCACCGACCAGCCCAGGTGCGCCGGCGTGGTGTCGTGCGACAGGCCGAAGAACACGCCGCGCGCATGCGCATCGTTGTGCGGCGTGCGCTCGCCGCCCAGGTAGGGCAGGAAGAGCGGCGAAGCGAACTGCGCCGCCTCGTCCAGCATGCCCACCTGCTGCAGCAGCGCGCCTTCGTCGGCCGCGCCGAGCAGCCGGGTGACCCAGCTCAGGCAGCTCGCGGCCGACAGCATCACGCTCATCTGGTGCCAGCGGTTCGGCAGCGCATGGCAGAAGGCATGCACCGCCGATGCCGGGTTGGCGCGGAAGCGGTCGGTGACGACGAACAGCACGCCGCTGGTGCCCAGCGAGATGAAGCCCTCGCCCGGGCGCACCGCGCCGATGCCGACCGCGCTGGCCGCGTTGTCGCCGCCGCCGCCGGCCACCGGGATGCCCTGCGGCAGGCCCCAGGCGTCGGCCAGCTCGCGGCGCAGCGTGCCCGAGACCTCGCTGCCCTCCACCAGCCGCGGCATGCGCTGCTCGCTCAGGTTGGTCACCGACAGCAGCTCGCGCGACCAGCGCCGCTGCGCGACGTCCAGCCACAGCGTGCCGGCCGCATCGGACATCTCGCTGACCTTGTCGCCGGTGAGCTTCAGGCGCAGCCAGTCCTTGGGCAGCAGCACGCAGCGCACGCGCTCGAACACCTTGGGCTCGTGGCGCTGCACCCACATCAGCTTGGGGGCGGTGAAGCCGGGCATGGCCAGATTGCCGGCGATGTCGGGCAAGGTCGGYAGGCGGCGCTGCAACTCGCGGCATTCGGACTCGGCACGCACGTCATTCCACAGGATGGCCGGGCGCAGCACCTGGTCGTCGGCGTCCAGCAGCGTCGCGCCGTGCATCTGGCCCGACAGGCCGATGCCGCGCACGCGCGCGAACTCGCCCGGCGCCTTCTGCCGCAGCGCGGCGATGGCGGTTTCGGTGGCCTGCCACCAGTCCTGCGGGTCCTGCTCCGACCAGCCCGGCTGCGGCCGAGACACCGTCAACCGGGCCCCGGCGGTGGCCACGATGCGGTGGTCATCCTGCAGCAGCAGGACCTTCACTTCCGAAGTGCCGAGGTCGATTCCGAGGTACATGGCGGTATGCGATGGGAGGATCGACCGCGACTTTAGTTCATCCACCAAACAAATACACCTCGCGCTTTCCCGAAGATGGTGCACCCCCTGGGGCTGGCGACAATGCCCGCATGACACTCACCGGCGACCAGCACCTCGTCAAACGCATCAACCGCATGGCGCTGGTGCGCCTGCTGCGAGAGGAGCCGGGCCTGTCGCGCGCCGACCTGTCGACGCACAGCGGGCTGACCAAGTCGACGATCAGCATCCTGGCCAAGGAGCTGATCGACGAAGGCTGGCTGCTGGAAGAGGAGGCGACGCACACCGGCGGGCTGGGCCGGCGGCCCAAGCCGTTGCGGTTGAACAGCCAGCGGCTGGCGCTGATCGGCGCCGAGCTGGGCATCGACGCGATCCAGACGGCGGCGGTGACGATCAACGGCGAGGTGATCGAATCGCAGCGCACGCCGCTGCAATCGCGCGAGCCGCAGCAGGCCTGCCACCAGCTGATCGAGCAGGTGCTGGCGCTGGCCGCGCAGGTGGCGCAGCGGCAGTACCGGGTGATGGGTATCGGCGTCGGGCTGCCCGGCGCGGTGGACGAGAAGGCCGGCGTGCTGAAGTTCGCGCCGAACATCGGCTGGCGCGACGTCGAGCTGGGCCGGCTGCTGTCGCGCGAGGCGGCCGCGGCCGGGCTGGCCGACGTGCCGATCTACTACCAGAACGAGGCCGACCTGGCGGCCATCGGCGAGTTCGAGTTCGGCGAAGGGCCGGCCGACGACCCGCTGATCTTCCTGAGCTGCGGCATCGGCGTGGGGGCCGGCATCATCGCGAACGACCGGCTCTTCAGCGGCGCGAGCGGCTTGGCGGGCGAGGTCGGCCACACCATCCTGCAGCTGGGCGGGCCGCTGTGTTCATGCGGTCGGCGCGGTTGTGCCGAGGCGCTGATCGGCGCGCGGCACATCCAGGCGGCGGGCGACGTGGCGCAAGCCGGGGCTTACCTCGGCGTGCTGATCCAGAACGTGTGGATGACCTTCAACCCGACGGTGATCGTGCTCGGCGGCGAGACGGTGGAGCGCGGCGCGGAGTTCCTGGACCCGGCGCTGGCGGCGGTGCAGCAGTTTGCCGACGAGGCGGGCATCGCGCCGCCGCAGATCCGCATTGCGCGCTATGGCGCGCTGGCAACGGCCGTGGGCGGCGCCGCCTATGTCCTGCATTGCATGCTCAGGCCGATCTACGGCTGAGCACAGGGCTCAAGCGTGCAGCTTGTCCCAGTACGAGGCGGCCTTCCCGACCCAGCTGCAATAGTGCGGATCGTTCAGCGCATAGAACGGGATGCCGCGCGAGACGAACTTCGCGACCTCGTTGCCCAGTTGCGGGCTCGGGCCGGCGCAGCGCTCGACTTCGACTTCCAGCGCATGCAACGCGATCGCGCGCTGCATCGGGTTCGGGGCCATCAACTGGCGACGCAGCGTCTGCGAATCGATGACAGAAGTTTCCAGGTCCATTCAAGACTCCAACAACACTCGGAAGAGGTCCCTGCAAGGTCGGCCGTTTTGCGGCCGGCTTGAGCGACCTCGCGGGCTCAAGTGCCAACAAGTCTTCCATGCAGCCCTGTTTCCGGCGCGTGAAGCGGGGTAACACAGTGTTCGGCCACCGCGGGCCGCGACGCAGTTCACGGTTTGTCGGATCCGCGTCGGGCATTTGCGCAACGCCGCGTCGGTGTCACGAAGTCGATGTATCGTCCCGCCCTTGCTCAACCAGCGGTTTTCCCGAAGTGACCCCTACCCGCCTTTGCCGTGCCGCCGCCGTTGCCACCCTGGCCGGCCTGATCGCCCTGTCCGGCGCGCCCGCCTTCGCGCAGGTGCGCGGCATCGGCGCCTCGTTCCCGTCCAAGGTGTACGAGCGCTGGGCCAGGACCTATGAACAGCAGAACACCGGTGCCGCCGTCGTCTACAAGGCCACCGGCTCGGGCGACGGCGTCAAGCAGATCACCGCGCGCGCGGTCGATTTCGGCGGCAGCGATTCGCCGCTGCCGGCCGACGAGCTGACCAAGCGCAAGCTGGTGCAGGTGCCGATGCTGATCGGCGGCATCGTGCCGGTGGTCAAGCTGCCCGGCATCGGCGCCAACAGGCTGCAGCTGTCCGGCGAACTGCTGGCCGACATCATGGCCGCGCGCGTGGCCAAGTGGAACGACGCGCGCATCGCCGCGCAGAACCCCGGCGTCGCGCTGCCCTCGCTGCGCATCCAGCGCATCGTGCGCGCCGACCGTTCCGGCACCACCGAGGGCTTCACGCGCTACCTGGCCGAGGTGTCGCCGGCCTTCAAGGCCGAGATCGGCGCGAGCCAGGCGCCCAAGTGGCCCGGCCAGGTGATCACGGCCGAAGGCAACGACGGCATGGTGAAGGCGCTGGAAGCGGCCGACGGCGGCATCGCCTACGTCAGCTACGACCGCGTCGTGAAGGACGAGCTGGCGGGGGTGCGGCTGATCAACGCGGCCGGCAGTGCGGTGACCGCGTCGGAGGCGGGCTTTCGCGCCGCCATCCTCGACAGCGACGTGTCACGCGCCGGCAACGACCTGGCCTCGCTGATGAACCGGCCGGCCAGCGGCGCCTGGCCGATCACGCAGACGAGCTTCGTGCTGTTCGACGCCGAGCCGGCCGACGCCGACCGCGCCGCGCAGGGCATGCGCTTCCTCTACTGGTGCCTGATGCACGGCGACGACCTGACGCGCGGCACCGGCTTCGCGCCGCTGCCGGTCAACCTGCAGGCCAGGCTGACGGCGCGCTTCGCGGGCGTGCGGGCCAAGGACGGCAAGGCTCCGCAGTACATGAACTTCTAGTACACCTCGGGGACGATCATCGCGGCCGGCACCGGCTGCCGGAAGTAGTCGTCGTGCCGCACCCGCTGCGGCAGCTCGATCGCCGGATGCTCCACCTCGCGGTAGGGCAGCTGCCCCAGCAGGTGCGAGATGCAGTTCAGCCGCGCCTTCTTCTTGTCGACCGCCTGCACCACCCACCACGGGGCCTCGGCGATGTGGGTGCGCTCGAGCATGATCTCCTTGGCCTTGGTGTAGTCCTCCCAGCGGCGGCGCGACTCCAGATCCATCGGGCTGAGCTTCCACTGCTTCAGCGGGTCGTGGATGCGCCCCAGGAAGCGCAGGTGCTGCTCTTCGTCGGTGATCGAGAACCAGTACTTCATCAGCGTGATGCCGGAGCGCACCAGCATCTTCTCGAACTCGGGCACGGTGCGGAAGAACTCCTCGTACTCGTCGTCGGTGCAGAAGCCCATCACCCGCTCGACGCCGGCGCGGTTGTACCAGCTGCGGTCGAACAGCACGATCTCGCCGGCCGCCGGCAGGTGCGTCGCATAGCGCTGGAAGTACCACTGCGTGCGCTCGCGGTCGTTCGGCGCCGGCAGCGCGGCCACGCGGCACACGCGCGGGTTCAGCCGCTGCGTGATGCGCTTGATCACGCCGCCCTTGCCCGCCGCATCGCGCCCCTCGAACAGGATCACCACCTTCTGCCGCGTGCTGACCACCCAGTCCTGCAGCTTCACCAGCTCGCCCTGCAGCCGGAACAGTTCGCGGAAGTACGCGCGGCGCTGCTCGCGGTCGCTCGGCGTGCCGTCGGGGTCGCGGTCTTCGATCTCCAGCTCCAGCTCTTCGTCGTAGCTGTCCATCAGGTCGCGGTGGATGCGCTGCATCCACTCGTCTTGGTCGGCGTTCACGCTCATGGTCGGTCCGGCAGGTTGAAAAGACAAACGGGTGCCCGACGGTGCAGCAGCCCCATGACAAGCCTGTGACAGCCGCCCGTCACGGTGTTGTCACATCGGCGGCCGACGATCCGCGCCATGAACACCACCACTGCCGGCGCGCTGCCGTCCTCGGCGCCCTCCACCCCGTCGTCACGCCCGCACCTGGACCACAAACCCGGCCCGCTGACGGCGATCCTGTTCATCGGCCTGCTCGCCGCCGGCCTGCTGTTCACCGGCTACAGCCTGGTGGGCGACATCAGCGAGGCGGGAGCCCGCGCCACCACCTGGCTGCCCTTCCTGCTGCTCGGCGTGGCGCTGCTGATCGCACTCGGCTTCGAGTTCGTCAACGGCTTCCACGACACCGCCAACGCGGTGGCCACGGTGATCTACACCCACTCGATGCCGCCCAACATCGCGGTGGTCTGGTCGGGCTTCTTCAATTTCCTCGGCGTGCTGCTGTCCAGCGGCGCCGTGGCCTTCGGCATCATCTCGCTGCTACCGGTGGAGCTGATCCTGCAGGTGGGCTCGGGCGCCGGCTTCGCGATGGTGTTCGCGCTGCTGATCGCCGCCATCGTGTGGAACCTGGGCACCTGGTGGCTGGGGCTGCCGGCCTCGTCGTCGCACACGCTGATCGGCTCCATCATCGGCGTGGGCATCGCCAACGCGCTGATGCATGGCCGCGACGGCACCAGCGGCGTCGATTGGACGCAGGCCACCAAGGTCGGCTATTCGCTGCTGCTGTCGCCGCTGGTGGGCTTCGGCTGCGCCGCGCTGCTGCTGGTGGCGCTGCGCGCGCTGGTCAAGAACCGCGCGCTGTACGAAGAGCCGAAGGGCAACCAGCCGCCACCGTGGTGGATCCGCGGCCTGCTGGTGCTCACCTGCACCGGCGTGTCGTTCGCGCACGGCTCGAACGACGGGCAGAAGGGCATGGGCCTGATCATGCTGATCCTGGTGGGCACCGTGCCGATGGCCTATGCGCTGAACCGCGCGATGCCGGTCGACCAGATGACGCAGTTCGTCGCGATGGCGCAGGCCACGCAGACCTCGCTGGTGCGCAACACCGCGATCGCCGCGCCGGCCGACCCGCGCAAGACGCTGTCGGAGTACGTGCGCACCAGGGCGCTGGCGCCCGAGGTGGTGGCGGCTCTGGCCGCGGTGACCGGCGACATCGGCCGGCAGGTCAAGGAACACGGCTCGCTGGCCCGCGTGCCGGCCGGGGCCGTCGCGAATGTTCGTAACGACATGTATTTGACGTCGGAGGCGATCCGCTTCCTGGACAAGGCCGAAGGCACCGGGTTCGACGCGGACACCCGGGCCAACCTGAAGGCCTACAAGAAGCAGATCGACGATGCCACCAAGTTCATCCCGCTGTGGGTGAAGGTGGCGGTGGCGATCGCGCTCGGCCTGGGCACGATGGTGGGCTGGAAGCGCATCGTCGTGACCGTGGGCGAGAAGATCGGCAAGACCCACCTGACCTATGCGCAAGGGGCGTCGGCCGAGCTGGTGGCGATGATGACCATCGGCGCCGCCGACATCTACGGCCTGCCGGTGTCGACGACGCACGTGCTGTCGTCGGGCGTCGCGGGCACGATGGCGGCCAACCGTTCGGGGCTGCAGATGTCGACCATCCGCAACCTGCTGATGGCCTGGGTGCTGACGCTTCCGGCGGCGATCCTGCTGTCGGGCTCGCTGTACTGGCTGTTCACGCACCTGTTCTGAAGCACGACCCGGATCGGCATCCGGGCCACGGTCTCCTCCCCAAAACTGGGGATCACCCGGATGGGCGGTTTGCCTCACGGCGCTCCAGCGCATAGGATGCGCGCTTGCATGAGCGTCGATGAGGCATCCCTGCGATGAGTTCTGTTCTAAACACTGCCGCCGCCGTGTCCGCCCTTCCCAAGATCCTGATCGTCGACGATCACGCGCTGCTGCGCGTGGGCATCGTCACCAGCCTGTCGAGCATCGAGGGCACGCCGCTCGAGCTGATCGAGGCCAGCACGCTGCACGACGCGATCGAGAGCTACCGCGCCCACCCCGACACCACGCTGGTGCTGCTCGACCTGAACATGCCCGACTGCAAGGGGCTGCAGGGGCTGAAGCAGTTCCTCGAGACCTTCCCGCAGGCACGCGTGGCCGTCATCAGCGGCACGCAGGACGAGTTCGTGATCGGCCAGGTGCGCGCGCTCGGCGCGGTCGGCTACGTCACCAAGGGCCAGGCGCCGCGCGCGATGTGCGACACCGTGCTGGGGCTGCTGTCGGCCTCGCCGGGCGCCAACGGCCATGCCGGCGCTCGCTTCCCCAAGTTCCCCAGCTCGTCCAGCTACGACCGCGTGGCCGAACTGGGCCCGCGCCACCTCGAGATCCTGGAGCTGGTGCTGTCCGGCTGCTCCAACCAGGAGATCAGCACCGCGACCGGGCTGTCGCTGGGCACGATCAAGAACTATGTGTCCACCATCCTGCTGGCGCTGGACGTCAAGTCGCGCTCGCACCTGATCAGCCTCTTCCGATAGACAGTCAGCCGGTGGTGTTCCGCATCGCGCCCTCGGCCACGCCGGGTGCCCACGATTCGCATCCCGACGAAGGCCACGAGCGCCGGCGCGAGCGCACGCGCGCGTCGCAGGTGGAGCGGCTGTTCCGCTACGCCTTCGGCTCGGTGGCGGTGTCCTTCGTCGCCGCGCTGCTGGGCTGGGGTGTCTTCGCGCTGCTGACCGACGACCCGCGCGTGCTGTGGTGGTCGGCCGCGATGCACAGCGTGCAGGCGCTGCACCTCGTGCTGGCCTACACCTTCCGGCGCCAGGGCCGTGCGGCGCTGGCCGAGCCGCAGTACTGGCTGCTGCGCTACCTGGCGGTGCTGGGGTTGTCGGCCGTCGCGTGGGGCGCGGCGGCCTGGTGGCTGCTGCCCAGCACCCGCTGGGCCGCCACCTCGTGGCTGATCGTCGTGCTGCTGGCCATGGCCGCGGCCGGCGCGCATGTGGCGGCCGCGTACCGGCCGGCGATCTACCTGTGGCTGCTGCCGCTGCTGTCGCCGCTGGTGGCGGTGCTGCTGCGCGAAGGGCTGCCGCTGTCGATGACGCTCGGGGTGCTGGTGGCGCTGTTCGGCATCGCGACGGCGGCGTTCGCGCTGTCGCGGCACCGGCTGCTGATGCGCGAGCTGCAGACCAAGCTCGACAACGACGCGCTAGTGCGCGCGCTGCGCCAGCAGGTGTTCCTGGTGGAGCGGGCCAACCGCGAGAAGAGCCGCTTTCTCGCGTCGGCCAGCCACGACCTGCGCCAGCCGATGCATGCGCTGGGGCTGTTCGCGGCCACGCTGGAGAAGCAGCTGAAGGGCTCGCCGCTGCAGCCGATGGTGGGCAACATGATCCGCTCGATCGATGCGCTGGAGCAATCGTTCACGTCGATGCTGGACATCTCGAAGCTCGATGCCGGCGTGATCGAGCCCAACCCGCAGTCGTTCCCGATCCGCGACCTGTTCCGCGTGCTGCACATGCACTGCAGCGGGCAGGCCGAGGAGCTGGGGCTGGCGCTGCGCTTCAAGCCGGGCGGCAAGATCATCACCAGCGACCCGCACCTGCTGGAACGCGTGCTGAGCAACCTGATCCACAACGCGATCCGCTACACGCACGAGGGCGGCATCGTGGTGGTGGCGCGCAACCGGCGGCACCAGATCAGCATCGAGGTGTGGGACACCGGCATCGGCATGGCCGAGGACGAGCTGCCCAAGGTCTTCGACGAGTTCTACCAGGTGGGCAACCCGGGGCGCGACCGCACGCGCGGGCTGGGCATGGGCTTGGCGATCGTCAAGCGGCTGGTGCTGCTGATGGGGCACAAGCTGGAGGTGAGCTCGACGCCGGGGCGCGGCACGGTGTTCCGCATCCTGATCAAGCCGACCGAGCTGGCCGAGATGGACAACATGGTGATCGCCGCCGACACGGTGCCGGCCGAGGCCGACGCGAACCGCACGGTGCTGCTGATCGACGACGAGGAGATCATCCGCGAAGGCATGCGCGAGCTGCTGCAGACCTGGGGCTACCACGTGCTGACGGCGGGCACCATCCTGGAGGCCTGCACCGAGGTGCGCCGCCACGCCGGCGTGATCGACGTGGTGGTGTCCGACCTTCGCCTGGCCAACGACGAGGACGGCATCCAGGCGATCGAGCGGGTGCGCGAGTTCTACGGCGCGCCGCTGCCGGCGCTGCTGATCACCGGGGACACCTCACCGGAGCAGGTGAAGCGGGTGCACGACAGCGGGCACCAGGTGCTGTTCAAGCCGGTGCGCACGCGCGAGCTGTATGCGGTGTTGAGGGCGGTGCCTTGATCGGGCCTGCACCAGCGGTCGGCCACGTTCAACGGCGCCTTGCAACCAGACTCAGGAGCAGTTCCTGCTTCGTCAGGAAACCGACACCGGGAACGTAGGCGCTTTGCGAGCCATCGATCTGCCCGAGGACCTGCAGCGCCTGCGTCTTGTCGCCTGACGCAGCGAGAAAGTGCGCCAGGTTGATCCCCGACACGTCCTGGCAGACCCTCCTGCCCTCCCGTCGCGCCGCCGAGAACTCGCGCCAGAAGTTCCGGATCGCCTGATCGAACCGGCCCAGCGCGACTTGCACGGAAGCGAGCATGAAGCAGTCCGCCGGACCGACGTCGTCGCGGGTGCAGACGGCAGCCCACACCTCTTCGGCATCGAGGTCGCCGCCGCAGTAGGCGTAGACCAGCGCCAGCTTGCGCAGCTCGTCGGTCGACAGCGCCCCCTTCTCGAGCCACGATGCCATGGCCTGTGCCTCTTCGAACCTGCCCGTCTGGGCCAGTTCGAGCGCAGATCGCAGCATCGCCGGATTCGCGAGAGGGGGTCGGCTCATCGGGTTCTCCTTTGCAGACAGTCTTCAGAGGACGTGTGCAGAAATTGTGGAGATCACCCTACCCACGGCATGCTGCGCCGCGATGCAGTTCTTCACGTGGTCGTCCGGATTGAAGCCATCGATCGCGTACGGCCCGGGACCTCAGGTCGACCGTCCTGCGTTCTTCCTCGCTTGGATGGCCCGCGATTCCTGCAGCAGGATCGATCCGTTGGCATCAAAGGGCGAACCATCCAGTGCCTTCAGCGTGCCTCCGCTCATGGACTCCAGGTTCACCAGAAAGGACTGAAGAAACTCCAGGCCAGCGAGCAATGCCTCCATCTCATCGACGCCGGTGATTTCGGTTGCAAGGTCGGGGTCGTCGCAAGTCAGGACCAGGCACCCTGCTTCGCCCCTTGCTTCTTCGGCTTTCGCTTCGGCATAGGGCGCGCTGATGGCCACGTGGATTGGCATTTCATGGCCGTCCGGTCCGATGAAGATGAGGTTGCGGGAGGCAATAGGGACAAATCGAGCGGTTTGATCCATGGCTAAGGCTTCCGATGTCTCATGTTGCACTGAATGATGCATGTCTGGTGACTGGCCAGACAGCCGGCTCGGACACGTCGGTTGTCCGTTGATGAAACACACGCTTTGTAGACCGCGTCACAAGTCTGATAACAGGCCTTGCGCTCACCGCGCCAATCCACACTCATGCACCATTCGATTGCGTCGCCCAGGGGCTCTTCGATGTACGGGTATAGCAACGTCCCCCCGGCGTATCCGGCAATGCCGGCACTGGCCAGAGCGCACGCGACCGGACCGCCCGTGCAAAGGGCCGTGATGGACGGAACGGCGACCGGCAAGAGCCCCGGGAGTACCTCTTCATTCAATCCCTGGGTATCGACTTTCGACAGCGGATTCCCGTTGACGTAGGTATAGGTCGAAAGGCCCCCGCCTGCCAAGCCAATCGGATCGCTCTGCGTGTAGCCCCCGCCGTCCGTCCGGTAGTAACGGTTCCAGTTGTAGAACAGCCCCGACTCCGCATCCGCGTACTGCCCCGGGAACCGCAGGTTGAATGTGAAGTCCCCGAGCCCGGCCGGGTTGGTCAGCGGCGCCGTGCTGCCGAAGGGCTCGGCCATCCAGCTCCAGCGCTGCCGGCCCTCGCGGTCGACCACCACGCGTGGCGTGTTGAGGTGGTCGGTGTGAATGAAGTGGACCAGCGGTGCGGCTGCCGTGTCCGCAGGGTCCGGCATGAACACTGCCACCGGCACGTCGTCCAGCCACACGTACTCGCGGATGGTGCGGCCTTGGTGGTCGTACTCGCCGAGCAACTGCCCCTGCGGGTCGTACACGAAGATCACCGTGCTCTGCGGTCCCCCGCTCGTGAACTTGCGGATGCGCCGCCGCTCGGTGTCGTAGCTGTAGCGCGCAGTCGATCCGCCCCGCGCCAGCACCGCCAATTGCCCGGGCAGGTCATGGCTCGCGGTGTAGCCCTCGCTGTCGCTGGTCGTGTTCCCGGCGTTGTCGTAGCCGAAGCTGCGCGCCGGGTTCGTCATCGCGCTGAGCCGGTTGCTGGTCGCTTCGGTGATGTAGGCGCTGGGGACCCCGCTCAGGCTGACCTGGGTGCGATTGCCGTTCGGGTCGTACGAGATCGCCCAGCTGGCCGTCGCGGTGACGATGCTCGTCAGCCGGCTGTTCGCGTCGTAGCCGAAGCCCTGGTCCAGCGCAGGCTGCGCCGTGCCATCCGGCGCCAGGTGCGTGTACGACACGATCCGGTCGGCCTCGTCGTAGCGGATGTCGCGCAAGACATCGCCGATGCGCATCCGCACGATGCGCCCGTCCAGGTCGGTCATCCGCTCGTGGGTCTGCGCGCCGCCGGTCATCGCCCATTGCCAGCTTTCGACCGGACCGAAGGGCTGGTACCTGACTTGGTCGATCAGCGGCATCGGGTCGCTCCCCGCGTCCTTCGCCAGCGCGATCGACACCACGTGGGCGCCCTGCCAGCGGATCACGAGCCGGCGCCCCGACGGATACGTGATGCCGGTCAGGCGCCCGAGCGTGTACTCGTAGCCGACGGCGGTCGTGACGGTCGCGCCGTTGGCGCCCGCCGTCGCAAGCACACGCTGCGTGCTCGCGACCACCTCGCCCCACTCGTTGTGCGCATACTGCGTCGACCCGCCCGGGAAAGCCGTCGAAGTCAGGCGTCCGATGCCGAAGCTGAAGCCCGGGCCGGTCTGGCTGTAGTTCCAGACGAGCAGCGCAGGGGACTGTCCTTCCTGGGTGTACTGCATGGCATTCAGCCGCCCGGCAGTGTCGTAGGCGATGCGCTGAGCCACGCCGCGGCTGTCGATGCGGGTCGACACGCGCCCGGCCTCATCGACCGTGAGGTCGGTGACGCCGGTGTCCGGGCTGATCACCTGGCTGCCATCGCCGGTGGGCTTCACCGGATAGCGCGTGACCAGCCCGCGCGGGTCGGTCACCTGCGTGAGCCGGTCGCTGCCGTCGTGCTCGAGCCCGGTCGTGCCGCCCACCGGATCGACGTGCGCCTTGACCCGGTTCAGCGGGTCGTACGCGATCCGCGTCTCCAGGTTCAGGCTGCCGGCGCCGCGGATCACCTTGGTGACCTGCCCCTCGGCATCGTATTCATAGCGGGTCACCGACCGGGGCGAGACGGGGGACGGAGGAAGGGTCTGAGCTTCGGCCGCAACGGCCAGCAGCGCACAGGCGCTCACGAGGTACTGCACCCGGCCCCTCATGGCGCGGCCTCCCGGCCTTCGCTCTGCTGCACCCGGCCGAGATCGTCGACGATGCGCTCCAGCGTGCGCCGCAGGGCACCGCCCGGGTCCCGCACCTTCTCGCGGACCTTGATGCTGGCCATGTCCAGCAGGTAGTCGATGCGGTGGCCCTGGTCGTCGTAGACCGCCACCTTGCGGTGCGCGTCGTCGTAGTCCCAGCCGACCCAGCTGCCGTCGGGCTGCGTCAGCCGCTTGAGCTGGCCCGCGGCGTCATACGCGTACCGGGTGACGCGGCCGCCCACGCTGCGCGACAGCAAGCGCTGCCGCAGGTCCCAGGTCTGCAGGATGACGATCCCGTTCGGGTCGACRCTCTCCAGCAGTTGGCCCAACCGGTCGTAGCGCTTGAACCGCGTGACGCGTCCGTCGCTCGTGGTCTCGCTCTCCATGTCGCCGACCATGTGGTCGGCGGTCTTGTCCTCGTAGTAGGTCCAGGTCGTCGTCGTGCCGTCCGGCGCCGTGGCGGTGAGCTTCTGCCCGCGGGCGTTGTAGGTCCAGCTCCAGACCTTGGTGCCGGGCGGGTAGCCCGCCGCCATGGCCTTCAATGGCAGGGCAAGAAAGGCAACGACGGCAAGCCGTCGGGTGATGTCCAGCATGAATCCCCCTGTGTGGTGTGGCGCTTGACGCGCCGCAGTCTTCCAAGGAGATGTGCAGAAAATAGGGAGATCCCCCCTCCGGAAGCAGGCCCGGGCCGCCCCCCTAGAACCGCCGGTCGACTCACCTTGGTCACTTTGTGACCACCCGCCCCGCTCCTAGCATCGCCCCGCGATTGCGCTCACGCGCGGCCCGCGGCATGCGCGGCGCCCGCATGCATCGAAAGGCAAAGCTGTGTCGATTCCCTCTGTTCGTGCAGGCTGCGTGGCACTCGCCTGCGCCCTGCTGCTGGCCACCAGCGCCCGGGCCCAGGTCCAGCCCGCCGCGGCCGATGGCCTGGCCCCCGCCAACAACCAGGCCCGCGACGCCCTCGCCCGCCAGCGCGACGCCGAGAGCCTCTTCTCCGTCAGTGCCGAAGGCAAGGCGCTCTACGCACGCGACGTCGTCAAGCTCGACGGCTACGGCTACTGCGGCCGCTCCATCGCGCTCGCCGAGCAGGGCGAGTTCCGCCAAAGCATCCGCGCCGCCAGCAAGGCGCTGCACCTGGGCCAGGTCGACGACAACGCCGACCTGCAATCCCTCGCGCAGCGCGACCTGGCCATCGCCTACAGCTACGCCGGCCTGCTCGACGAGGCCGAACGCTTCGCCAACGGCTCGCTCGCCCTCACGCCGAAGAACCCGCAGCAGGCCCACGCCCCGTCCCTCAAGGTGCTGGGCGACGTGGCCGTGCGCCGCGCCCGCTACGGCGATGCCGCCGACTACTACCACCGCAGCATCGCGCTCGCGAGCGACCGCTTCCGCCCGCTGGTGCAGGTCTCGCTCGCCAATGCCTACACCGCCGCCGGCCGTGCCCCCGAAGCGCTGAAGCAACTCGACCAGGTCCCGGTGCGCGAGACCGACAAGCTCGGCGCCTTCTACAAGCGCAGCCGCGCCAATGCGCTGCTCGGCAGTGCCCAGCCGAACGAGGCGCTGGTGCTCTTCAGGCAGGTGCTGGCCGACCCCGGCACCGGCGACGCGCCCTACCACCGGCTGTGGGCCTCCGAAGGCATCGCCCGCGTCGAGGCGGCCCGCGGCGACAAGACCGCCGCGCTCAACGCCTACCTCGACACCGTGCAGCAGGCCGAACGCCTGCGCAGCAAGTTCACCAGCGAAGAATTCAAGACCGGCCTGTTCGGCGACATCCAGCAGGTCTTCAACGCCGCGCTCGCGCTGAGCCTGGACGCGCGCAACTACGAGGCCGCCTGGACGCTGTCCGAGGCCTCGCGTTCGCGCCAGCTGCTCGATTCGATCCGCGACCGCGCCAGCGACACCCTCGCCCAGGAGCGCGTCTCGCTGGCCGAGCTGCAGCGCTCGCTCGGTGCCGGCGACGCGGTGCTGCAGTTCCACGTGCTCGAAGACCGTAGCGTGGTCTGGCTGGTCGCACGCAGCGGCTTGTCGGCCGCGGTGATCCCGCAGGGCCAGGCCTCGCTCGCCAAGCAGGTCGACGCCTTCCGCAGCAGCGTCATCGAGCGCCGCCGCGACACCCCCTCGCTGGCCCAGGGGCTGTACAAGTCGCTGCTGTCGGGCATCGACCTGGGCGACACGCGCCGCCTCTTCGTCGTGCCGCACGGCCCGCTGCACTACCTGCCGTTCCAGGCGCTGCACGACGGGCGCAGCTTCCTGATCGAGCGCAGCGCGCTGGCGGTCTGGCCGTCGGCGGCGGTCGGCTCGCGGCTGCTGGCGCGCGGCAATGCCCAGGCCTCGTCGCTGCTCGGCTTCGGCAACCCCGCCACCGACCGCGACGTGCCGCCGCTGCCCGGCGCCGAGCGCGAGGTGCAGAAGGTGGCGCAGCAGTTCAGCCGCAGCGAGGTCTTCGTGCAGCAGCAGGCCACCAAGCAGCGCTTCAAGGACGGCGCCGCGTCGGCCAGCGTGGTGCACATCGCGGCCCACGCCGAACTGGACGAAGCCGACCCGCTGTTCTCGCGCGTGCTGCTGGCCGCCGCGCCCGGCGAATCCGGCCTGCTGGAGGCGCGCGACATCTACAACCTCAAGCTCGACGGCGTGCGCCTGATGACGCTGTCGGCCTGCGAAAGCGGCCTCGGCAAGGTGTCGCGCGGGGACGAGATCGTCGGCTTCACGCACTCCATCCTGTCGGCCGGCGCCAACAGCATCGTCGCTTCGCTGTGGCCGGTGGCCGACGAGTCGACCGACCTGCTGATGACGCGGCTGTACCGCGAACTGGCCGGTGGCCGCGACCTGATGGGCGCGATGCAGCAGGCCCAGCTCGAGGTGCAGAAGAACCGCCGCTTCGCCCATCCCTTCTTCTGGGCCCCGTTCAACGTGATCGGCAACGGACGCCTGCAGGTGTTCAACGCGGTCGCTGCGCGCTGAGAACGAGCATGACCAACTTCCCCCTTCGCACGCTGCCGCTGGCCCTCGCGCTGGCCCTTCCGCTGCTGGCCCGGGCGCAGGCTCCGGCCCTGCGCAACGCGCCGCAGGCTGCGCCCCCGGCTTCTGCACCGCGTGCCGCCGCACCGGCCGTCAAGTTCACCCTCACCGCGGTGCGCTTCACGCCCACCAAGGTCGTCCCCGAGGCCGAGCTGCAGCAGGTCGTCAAGCCCTGGCTGAACCGGCCCATCGATGCCACCGACCTGGCCGTGATCGCCGTCGCGCTGCGCCGCTTCTACGAGGAGCGCGGCCACGGCCTGGTTGGCGTCGGCTTCCCGACGCAGGACCTGGCGCAGGGCGTGCTGCAGGTCGCCATCGTCGAGCCGCGCGTATCGCGCGTGACGGTCGACGCCCCCGAGAAGCCGCCGATCGCGCCGGCCCGCATCACCCGCGTGCTCGAACGCAGCGGCATCGCGAAGGACCAGCCGCTGGACGTGCTGGCCCTCGACCGCGCGATGTACACGCTGAACGACTGGCCCGGCGTCTCCGCCAAGGCCACGCTGCTGCCCACCGGCGATGAAGGCCAGTACGCGATCGCGGTGCAGACCGAGGCGCGGCGCGGCTGGGATGCGAGCGTCGATGCCGACAACTACGGCTCCGAGGTCAGCGGCCGGTACCGCGCCGGCGCGCTGCTGCGCTGGAACAACCCCACCGGCTCGGGCGACAACCTCGACCTGCGCGCTTCCGTCTCCAGCGGCAAGGGCACGGTGGTCGGTCGCCTGGGCTACGAGATCCCGCTCGGCGCCAGCCCCTGGCGCGTGGGTGCCGGCATCTCGCGCGTCGAGTACGAGCTGGGCCAGGATTTCGCCGGCGCCGGCGCCACCGGCTCGGCCAACGTGGCCGACGTCTCGCTGTCGTACCCGTTCGTGCGCACGCGCGAGCGCAACCTGGTCGGCCGCTTCGTGCTGACGAGCAAGAAGCTGGTCGACGAGTTCGGCGACACCACCGAGAAGAAGATCCGCGGCGGCGAGTTCAGCCTGTCGGGCGAGAACCGCGACGCCTTCGCCGGCGGCGGCTTCACCGGCGGCAGCCTGTCGCTGCAGTTCGGCAAGCTCGACATCGAGAGCGAGTCCTACCGCGACTACGACGCCGGGCTCGGCGACGGTGCGACGCAGGGCAGCTTCCGCAAGCTCGGCGTGCAGGTCAACCGGCTGCAGGCGGTGGCGCCCAAGGTGTCGCTGTTCATCGGCCTGGTCGGCCAGCTCGCCAGCAAGAACCTGGACAACGCCGAGAAGATGACGCTCGGCGGCGCACGCGGCGTGCGCGCCTATCCGTCGGCCGAGGGCTCGTCGGACGAGGCCGTGGTGCTGAACACCGAGCTGCGCCTGTGGATCGACCCGCAATGGACCGGCTTCGTCTTCCACGACGCCGGCCACGGCAAGCGCTTCAAGCGCCCGACCGGCGGCGGCGCCAACACGCTGAACCTGCACGGCTCGGGCCTGGGCGTGCAGTACACCAACCCCGAGCTCTTCACGCTGAAGGCCGCCGTCGCGCGGCGCGGCGACGAGCCGGTCACCTCCGAAGCCGACGACAAGCGCACGCGCTTCCTGGTCGAGCTGCAACACGCATTCTGAGGACATGTCCATGGCAACCCGCACTTCGCCTTCGCGCCCGTCTTCGCACCCGTCTTCCCGGGCGTTCCAGCCGCGCCTGCTGCCGGTCGCGCTGGCCGTGGCCCTGCTGCTCGGCGGCCCGGTCCTGGCCGCCCCGGTGGCCACGCAGCTGCCGGTGGTCGCACCGGGCGGCGCACAGATCAACGCCACCGTCGGCACCGCCACCGGCGGCACCAACCCGACGCTCGCGGTGACGCAGAGCCAGAGTGCGACCAACCGCGCGCTGGTCGAGTGGCAGAGCTTCAGCGTCGGCAGCAGCGCCAAGGTCAACTTCGTGCAGCCGAACGCGCAGAGCATCCTGATCAACCGCGTCACCGGCAGCGCCAACGGCGTGCCGATCAGCGAAATCTACGGCGGCATCAGTGCCAACGGCCGCGTCTTCCTGGTCAACCCGACCGGCATCGTGTTCGGGCCCAGCGCGCAGGTGAACGTGGGCTCGCTGGTGGCGACCACGCTCGACCTGACCGCCGACATGACGGCCAACAGCTACGCCGGCTTCATCAACGGCGGCGCCATCGGTTTCGCCGACGCGGGGACCGGCCTGAGCGGCACCAGCCTGACCATCCAGGAGGCGACCAACCCGGCCGTGCCGCAGATCGTGGCCGGCGAAGGCGGCTCCATCCTGCTGCTGGGCCGCGACGGCGTCGAACATGCCGGCTCGATCAGCGCACCGCGCGGTTCGATCACGATCGGCAACGCCTCGGCGGCGACGCTGTCGCCGGTCACCACCAGCGGCTTCATCCAGGTGCTGTCCGCCACGCCGACGCCGCAAGGCGGCGGTGTCTTCCTGGATGCCGGCTCGCAGACCGTGGCCGCCGGCGGCACGATCCGCGTCGGCGCGGTCAGCCCCGAGGAAGGCCAGCGCAGCGACACCGTCTTCATCGGCGGCACCCTCAGCACCGACAGCAGCGACGGCCCGGGCGGCAGCATCGTGGTCGATGCGGGCAACAGCACGATCTCGCAGTTGCAGATCGAAGGCGCGACGCTGTCGGCCAACAGCAGCACCGGCACGGCCGGCACCATCACGCTGGGCGGCCGCTTCATCTCGTTGAGCAGCGGCCGCACGCCGGTTCGGATCTCGGCCGACGGCAGCACGGGCGGCGGCAGCATCGCGGCCGGCGGTACCGGTACCGCATCGCTGACGGTCGCGGACGGCAGCGTCATCAGCGCCGACGCGACCGGCAACGGCAACGGCGGCACCGTCTCGCTGCGCGCGATGCTGAACCAGGCGCCGGGCGGCACCTCGCCGCCGGTGGCGCGCACCGACTTCGGCGTGCTCGAGATGTACGGCGCGCTGAGCGCACGCGGCGGCGCGGCCGGCGGCAACGGCGGCAGCGTCGAGACCTCGGGCACCGCGATGACCACCAGCCTGGCCGACGCGAACGGGGTGCTGTCGCGGCAAGGCAGCGTCGATGCCGGCGCGCGCGCGGCCGGCGGCAAGGCCGGCACCTGGTCGCTCGACCCCTTCGACGTGACGATCTCCGACAGCGCGACCATCGGCGTCGAGGGCAGCTTCTCGCCGACGGCCCCCGGTGCGAACGTGCGCGCGGCCGACATCTCGGCCGCCCTCGATGCCGGCACCAGCGTCGAGATCACGACCGGCACGGCCGCCACCGGCACCGCCACCGGCAGCATCACGATGGCGCCCGGTGCCGCCATCGTGCGCAGCACGGGAACCGCGCGCACCAGCCTGACGCTGCGCGCGCACGACAGCATCTCGCTCGGCGACGGCAGCTCGATCTCGGTCGCCGCCGGTGCCGGCGCGATGGACATCAACCTGCTGAGCGACCTGGACGGCAGCGGCAGCGGCGTCGTCAGCCTGGTCGGCACCTTGCTCGCCACCGGCGGCGGCAACCTGACCCTGAGCGGCGGCACCGACCCCGCCACCGGCTTCGCGCGCGGCAACGGGCAGCAGTCCGCGGTGTCGATCGTGCGCAGCGGCATCGACACCAGCGGCGCCGCAGCGCGCGGCGACGTCGTGATCCGCGGCGCCGGCAATGCCGCCACCTCGGAGTCCGGCGTCGAGATCACCGGCAGCACGGTGCTGGCCAACAACATCGGCATCCTGGGCCTGGCGGGCCACGGCTCGGCCRTGCGGCTGGACGGCAACTCGCTGCGCACCGACGCCGGCACCATCGACGTGCGCGGCGTCGCCACCCGCAGCGCCGGCGGCGGCGAGCAGGCGGTCGGGTTGGACATCGGCACGCTCGACATCGCGGCCGGCATCGGATCGGTGGTGCTGGCAGGGCGGGGCGACGACGGCGCCGCGGCGCTGGGCACGGACAGCGCCGCGGTCGGCCTGCGCTACGGCACCCTGACCATCGCCTCGGCTGCCAACAGCAGCTCACGCGTGACGCTGGCGGGGCAATCGGCCAATTCGACCGGCGGCGTCGGCCTGCAGCAGTTCAGCCCCAGCGGCGGCAAGGGCCTGACGCTGGACGCCGGCGAGGTGGTGATCGGGGCCGCCACAGACAACGGCACGGCGCTGTCGCTCGGCGCCGCACCGGTGATCCGCGTCAGCGGAAGCGCCAACCTGCGGCCGCTGGGCGTCGCCGCCGACGGCAGCCTGTCGGAGCAGACCGGCACGCCGATCCTGATCGCGACGGCACCGCCGACGGGCAACACGGCAGACTTCGTCATCGAGTCGCGCTGGCTGCAGCCGGTGGGCGGCACCGGCGGCCTGACGGCCGACAAGGGCATCGTCGTCGGCTCGTCCTCGCAGGGCGGACTGATCACCGTGGCCGACCAGGCGCTGGACCTGCCGGCGACCTCGCTGACGCTGCAGAACCAGGGCGGGGAATCGCTGGGCATCCTGCTGGGCGGGCAGAACCGGGTGCGCGACCTCGGCCTGCTGACCAGCGGCAACGTCTCGCAAACCGGCCCGATCACCGTCGACCGGCTGGTGATCCAGGGCAACGGGGGCAGCACGGTCACCCTGACGAATGCGCAGAACCAGATCGGCACGCTGGCGTTCGACCCGCCGGGCTCGCTGTCGGTGGTCACCGCGGGCAACCTGGTGATCGACAGCGCCTCGGCGGCGCGCTTCAGCACCGACGGCGCCGCCTTCGAGACGCTGGCCATCACCGACAGCCAGGGCGGCGCGAGTGCGCTGCTGCGGGCCGGCGGCAGCGTGACGCTGAACCGCTCGATCGCGATGGACAACGAGATCGGCACGCTGGACATCGTGGCACCGACGCAGGTGATCTTCGGCGCGGGAGCCAGCTTGTCGGCGGGCAGCTACTGGCGCGTGTGGACGGCGGCGGTGAGCAACCCGCCTGTGGCCGGCGGAGCGGTCAGTTACTACGGCTGCAGCTTCGGCGACACGCAGGTCTGTTCGCTGTCGGGCATCGCGCTGCCGGGCAACGGCCAGCAGCTGCTGTTCCCGACCCAGCCGACGCTGACGGTGGCGGCCGACCCGGCCAGCGGGCAGCCGGGAGCGATCCCGCCGCTGACCTACACGGTGAAYGGCCTGCTGAACGGCGACAACGCCGCGACGGTGGTGACCGGCGCGCTGGCGACGGCCGCCACCGCCACCAGCCCGGCCGGCACGTATGCGATCACGCAGGGCACGGTGACCTCGCCGACCGGCTACGTGATCACGTTCCAGGGCGCCAACCTGGTGCTCGGGGCGGTGCCGGTAGCCAACCTGGACATCCTGGGCATCACGCGCGAGGCCTTGCAGTCGCGCTTCCAGTCGCAGTTCGAGTCCGACGTCTACGGCCGCAACCTGGCGCAGCCCTACATCTGCACGGCCGCATCGCTGATCCGCGGGCTGTCGGCAGACGACAAGCRGGCCGATCCGCTGGCGGCCGAGTGGGGCAAGGTGCGCAACCAGCCGCAACTGTCGGGGTGCCTGGACGTGAGCGATGGGGGGTCGTGTTCGGCGTTCTGAAGGCCCCCCAGTCGTCGCTGCGCTCGTGCATCCCCCGTGGTTGGGGGTGCAGACGGAACATACAAGCCCGGATGCCAATCCGGGTTGTGTGTGGCAATGCCGCTGCCCCGGATTCCGCTGYGCTTCATCCGGGCTACGAATGCGCCAGCGCAGCGAGGCGCCCATCAAGCAACGCGCCGGGGAACCGGCTTTGCCGGGCCCCTGGCGTGGCGCCCCTTGGGGGCAGGAGGAGTGCAGCGACGACTGGGGGGCCGAATAAGTGACTTTCGGCAGATGTGAATGTCCCTTCTGCTTTCTAGAGTCCACCCCATCGTCACCGCCCGATTGCCCGCACGCCCATGAATGCCCTGCCCGTCGAAGAACTGCTGGCGCCGCTCTCCGACGACGCGCCCTGCGGGCCGGACCTCGAATACGACGCGGCCTTCCTGGCGCTCGAAGAATCGTCGCGCGGCAAGGCCGAGCAGCAGTTCGGCGACACCGTCATCGCGGCCGAGCAGCCCGACTGGCGCGCCGTCTTCGAGCAGGCGCGCGAACTCGCCCAGCGCACCCGCGACCTGCGCATCGCCGTGCTGCTGGCCCGTGCCGGCGCCCGCCAGCACGGCCTGCCGGCCTACGCCAGCGCACTGGCCTTGATCGCCGGCCTGCTCGAACGCCACTGGGACCGTGTCTACCCGCTGCTCGATGCCGACGACAACAACGACCCGACCATGCGCCTGAATGCGCTGGCGCCGCTGGTCGACCCGGCCGCCGGCCTGGCCGACCTGCGCAGCGCCCCGGTCGGCGGCGGCCGCTCGCAGCTCACCGTGCGCCAGATCGAGCTGGCCGCCGGCAAGGCCCAGCCCGGCAGCAGCGAATCGGTGCCCAATCCCGAAGGCGTGCAGCAGGCCCTGAAGGACGCCGAGGCCCAGGCCCCCGGCACGCTGGCCGCGCTGAAGCAGACCGGCGACGAGATGGCCCGCATCGAGGCCGTGCTGATCGACAAGGTCGGCGGTGCCCAGGGCCCCGAGCTGCGCYCGCTGCGCGTGCTGGCCCAGTGCCTGGCGAGTGCCGCAGCCCAGGCCGGCAC
>NZ_JBFUEB010000070.1:0-35368 GCF_056404395.1 Rhizobacter sp. P2_D12
CGCCAATCAGGGTGGGGCGCCGGAGCTGACTGCTTTCAAGGCCCCGCGCGAAGCGCGATCGTGATCTGACTGTCGCCGACTGTTTGACCACAGCGAGCGAAGCGAGCGGCGGGAGTTTCGGCGACGGGCCTTGAAAGCAGGCAGCGCAGGGCAGTCGACGCGCCCCAGCCTGCCCGCCCGCGCCTTTGCGCGCGCAAGCTCAGGCGGCCGGCAGCGTCTTCGTGTACAGCGTGGCCCCGGTCAGGTCCTTCAGGTTCACCGTGAAGGCCTTGGTCTTCGCGTCGATGTCGACCTGGCCGAAGAACTGGTAGCCCTCGCTCGGCGCGACGTTCTGCGACGGCGGCGCCTTCTCGTAGACCACCTGCACGCCGAAGGTGGCGTCGGGCTTGTTCGGCCCGAAACTGCCGGCGTTCAGCGGCCCCGAAATGAATTCCCAGAACGGCAGGAAGTCGCTGAACTTCGCCTTGCGCGGGTCGTAGAAATTGGCCGCCGTGTAGTGCACGTCGGCCGTCAGCCAGACGATGTTCTTGATGTTCGCCCGCTTGATCTCGCGCAGCAGCCGCGCGATCTCCAGCTCGCGCCCGAGCGGCACGCCATCGTCGCCGTTGGCGATCGCCTCCCATTTGTCGCGCCCCTGCGCATCCTTGCCGTCGGGCACCTGCACGCCGATCGGCATGTCGGCGGCGATCACCTTCCAGGTCGCCTTCGAGCGCTTCAACCCCTCCAGCAGCCATGCGATCTGCGGACGGCCCATGAAGGCGCTGTCAGGCGTCTCCTCGGTCTGCAGGTTCGGACCGTTGGCACCGCGGTAGCTGCGCATGTCGACGACGAACACGTCGAGCAGCGGCCCTTGCGGCAGGTGGCGGTACACGCGCTCGCTCTCGGCATCGGGGCCGCGGCGCAGCGGCGCGTACTCGAGGAAGGCGCGGCTCGCGCGCGCCACCAGCAGCGGCACGTTCTTCTCGGTGTAGCGCGCGTCGCCCGACACGTCCTTCGAGTCCGACCAGTTGTTGCTGACCTCGTGGTCGTCCCACTGCCAGATCTGCGGCACCTCGGCCGACAGCCGGCGGATGTTGGCGTCGAGCAGGTTGTAGCGGTAGCGGCCGCGGTACTCGTTGAGCGTCTCGGCCACCTTGCTGACCTCTTCGGTGACGACGTTGTTCCAGGTCGAACCGTCGGGCAGCTTGAGCTGCGCCGCGATCGGGCCGTCGGCATAGATGGTGTCGCCGCTGTGCAGGAAGAAGTCGGGGTTGACGCGGCGGATCTGCTCGTAGATCTTCATGCCGCCCCAGGCCTCGTTGATGCCGAAGCCCTGGCCGGCCGTGTCGCCGCTCCACGCGAAGCGCACGTTGCGCAGCGCCCGGCCTGTCGATGCGGCCGGCAGCCGCAGGTGGCCCGGCATCGGCTCGGACAGCACGCGCTCGTTGTGCAGGTCCTGCAGCACCACCCGGTAGAACACCTCCTGCCCGGCCGGCAGGCCGGTCAGGTCGAGGCGCCCGGTGAAATCCGAATCCTCCAGCAGGTGCGGGCCGCGCACGCGATTCACGTTCGCGAAACTGGCGGTCGACGACCACTCGACCCACATGCGCGCCGGACGGTCGCTGCGCGTCCAGACGATCGCGCTGTCGGCCCGCGCATCGCCCGACTGGATGCCGGACGGGAATTGCGGGCGCATCGCATCGCGCGTGATGGCGGCCGGCGCCTGCTGGGCCGACGAGAGGCCGGGCAGCGCCCCCGCACCGGTGAGCGCCAAGGCGTTTGACAAGAAGATCCGACGGTCCATGCGGTACATCCCGGAAAAAAGCTGAAAACGCGCAGTCTGCAGGGGGCGTGTGGCAGCTTCATGAACCGGTCGAGCCATCGAAATCCCAGAAGCCGGTATGCGCAGCTTGTATGGCCAAAGACAGCGCAGCGCGCGAATGTTCCCCTACTCTGTACCGCAAGACTGGCAGGGGCCGACCACGTCGCAGGGAACACACATGACTGACACAGACACCTGGCACCGCGCCGCGGTCGACCTGGGCTACACCCACCTCACGAGCCGCTGGACCTTGCTGCCGATGCTGGGCCTGCTGGTCGCGATCGGCTTCAACTGCGTGACGACCTCGCTGCACAAGCTGGTGGGCACGCCGGCGCTGGCGATCCTGGTCGGCGGCGTCAACCTGAGCAGCCACCACATGGGCGCCTTGCTGCTGTTCTGGCTGCTGTCGCACGTGCTGTTGCCGGTGCAGGTGCTGGGACTCCACGATCTGGCCGCCAAGGCCGGCCTGCTCGAGGGCCTGCAGCCGGTGGCCATGGCACGGCTGCGGCACAAGCGCTGGACCGCCCGCCTGCTGGCCATGGGCCTGGCAGTGGGCGGCACCGTGGCGATCGGCGAGATCCTGTTCGGCGGTTTCAGCCGGCACGTTCCGCTCCACTCCATCCCGGACCTGGTGGCGTTCCTGACCTTCAACTGGCTGCTGCTGCACCTGCTGATGGTGGGACTGGCCCTGCTGACGGCGCACATCGTGGCGACCCACCTGCGGGATGTCGCCGCAGCCCGCCCGACCTGATGCGCCGGCCGCGGAAAGGTGGCGCATCCCCGGGCTTCTCCGCAGATCGGCTGGCGCGCCCATTGCCTAAGCTGCCGCATGGCCATCGCCAACCCCGCCACCCCACCCGAAGCTGCCGCCCCGCGGCCGTCGGCGCAGGGCGCGCCGGCCATCCTCGACATCGAGGCCTCGGGCTTCGGCCGCGACAGCTACCCGATCGAGGTCGGCTACGTGCTGCCAGACGGGTCCAGCTTCTGCAGCCTGATCCAGCCGGCCGGCCACTGGACGCACTGGGATTCGGCGGCCGAGGCGGTGCACCACATCCAGCGCGACACGCTGCTGGCGCACGGGCGGCCGGTGGGCGACGTGGCGCAATGGCTGAACGACCAATTGCACGGCCGCACGCTGTACAGCGACGGCTGGGCCCACGACTACCCCTGGCTGGGTGCGCTGTACGAGGAAGCCGGGCTGGTGCCGAGCTTCCGGCTCGACAACCTGCGCTCGCTGCTGTCCGAAGCCGAGGCGCGCGACTGGTACGCCACCAAGCAGGCCGTCAGCAACGAGCTGGGGCTGACGCGGCACCGGGCGAGCGCGGATGCGCGCCTGCTGCAGATGACCGTGCGCCGGCTGCGCGAGCCAGCCCCCCGCTGAGGTCCGACGCCCGGATATCCAGGCCCGGCGCTTGCATACAACCCCGCCGCACCCCACCCGGGTGAGCGCTGCAGGCCTCCACGCCTCATTTTGGTGAGCCGGCTTGTATGCAACCGATCCATGCCTCACGCTGGTGCCTGCCATCCGCAACAAGCCCCAACACATTGCCGACCGCATCGTCGACGCCATCCTGGCGCGCAAGCTGGCGCCCGGCGCCCGGCTCGGCGAGCAGCCGCTGGCCGACCTGTTCGGCGTCAGCCGCACCATCGTGCGCGAGGCCCTGGCCCGGCTGGCGGCACGCGGCATGGTCGAGGTCAACTCGCGGCGCGGCTGGTTCGTCGTGCAGCCCTCGCCCGACGACGCGCGCGAGGCCTTTGCCGCGCGCCGGCTGATCGAGACCGGCCTGCTGCAGTCGCTGCAGGCCCCGCTCGAAGGCGTCGCGCTGCAACGGCTGCAGCAGCACCTGGCGCAGGAGCAGGCCGCGGTGGCCGCCGCCGACCCGGGCGAGCGCAGCTTCCTGCTCGGCGACTTCCACGTCTGCCTGGCCGAATGCGCCGGCAACGGCACGCTGGCCGAGATCCTGCGCGACCTGACCGCGCGCACCACGCTGATCGCGGTGCTCTACCAGTCGAACCACGAGGCGGCACAGTCGTGCGCCGAGCATGCCGAGATCGTCGCGGCGCTGGCGCGCGGCGACAGTGCCGCCGCCAGCGAGCTGATGCGCCGCCACATCGACAGCGTTGCCGCCCACCTCGACCCGAGCCTGGGCAGCGACCCGCTGGCCTCGCTGCGCGCCGCGCTGTCGCCGCTCGCGTCGGCTTCCCTGACGTCCGGCAAGGCACAACCCTTGCATACAAGCCCCGCCAAGCCGCGCAAGCGGCTCTTCACGCCCCTGGTTTCTTCCCCGTCCACCCCGGAGTACTGACGATGCGCCACCGCACTTTCCTGAAAGCCTTCGGCCTGCTGGCCGCTGCACCCTTGTTGTTCGCAGGCCAGGCCGCGCAGGCGCAGGCCGCCCTCGACGAGGTGCTGGCGAAGAAGCTGATCACGATCGCGATCCCGACCGACTACCCGCCTTACGGCTTCGTCAGCACCGACCTGAAGCCGCAGGGCCTGGACGTCGACATGGCCACGCTGATCGCCGCGAAGCTGGGTGTGAAGGTCGAGCTGGTGCCGGTGACCAGCGCCAACCGCATCCCCTACCTGCAGACGAAGAAGGCCGACCTGGTGATCTCGACGCTGGGAAAGAACCCGGACCGCGAGAAGGTGATCGACTTCACCGCCGCCTATTCGCCGTTCTTCCAGGCGGTGTTCGGCCCGAAGACGCTGGCCGTCAAGACGCCGGCCGACCTGGCCGGCAAGAGCATCGGCGTCACGCGCGGCGCGATGGAAGACCAGGAGCTCGGCAAGATCGCGCCGGCCGGCCTGGACGTGAAGCGCTTCGAGGACAACAACGTCACCGTCTCGGCCTATGTCTCCGGGCAGACGCAGCTGATCGCCACCGGCGCCTCGGTGGCCGGCGCGATGATGGCGAAGAACCCGCAGCTGGGCACCGAGTTCAAGCTGCTCTTGAAGGATTCGCCGAACTTCATCGGCGTGGCCAAGGGCGAGGACAAGCTGCGCGCCAAGGTCAACGAGATCATCGCCGACGCGAAGAAGAGCGGCGAGCTCGACAAGATGGCGGTGAAGTGGCTCGGCCGCCCCGCCGGCGACCTGCCCCAGTGACCGGCTGAGCGGCTTTCATGATCAGCCTCGACTTTCCCGCCGTCCTCGCCGAATGGCCGCTGCTGGCCAAGGGCGTGGGCGTCACGCTCGCGCTGACGGGCGTGTCGGCGGTGTTCGGCCTCGCGCTCGGCATCGCCTGCGCCTGGGCCCGGCTGCACGGGCCCGCCTGGCTGCGCTGGGTGGCCGGGGCCTATGTCGAGCTGATCCGCAACACGCCCTTCATCGTCCAGCTGTTCTTCCTGTTCTTCGGCCTGCCCAGCCTGGGCGTGAAGCTGTCGCCCGAGGCCGCGTCGGTGCTGGCGATGATGATCAACCTGGGTGCGTATGCGGCCGAGATCGCGCGCGCCGGCATCGCGACGACGCCGCGCGGGCAGATCGAGGCGGCGCGCAGCCTGGCGCTGACCGAGCTGCAGGTGTTCACGCGCGTCGTGCTGCCGCCGGCGCTCAAGCGCGTGTGGCCGGCGATGGTGAGCCAGATCGTCATCGTGATGCTGGGCTCGGCGGTGTGCGGGCAGATCGCGACGGCCGAGCTGTCGCACGCGGTCAACCTGATCCAGGGCCGCAACTTCCGCGCCTTCGAGGCCTTCATCGTCGGCACGCTGATCTACCTGCTGCTGTCGATCGCGCTGCGCCGGCTGCTGAACTGGCTCGGCTCTCGCTTCATCTTCGGGTAGCCCGGATGCCAATCCGGGATCGCGGCTTCGCAGGACACCCCGGATTGGCATCCGGGCTACGAGACTGACACGATGGTTGAGTTCACGCTCTGGGAAATCTTGCGCAACCTGCTGCTGGCCTTGCGCTGGACGGTTGCGCTGTCGCTCGTCGCCTTCATCGGCGGGGCGATCGTCGGCCTCGCGCTGCTGGTGGCGCGGCTCGCCAGGCTGCCCGGTGCCGAGCGCTTCGTCGCCGGCTATGTGCAGCTGTTCCAGGGCACGCCGCTGCTGATGCAGCTGTTCTTCCTGTTCTTCGGGCTGTCGGGCCTGGGCCTGTCGCTGTCGAACTGGACCGCCGCCGCGATCGCCCTGACGCTGTACAGCAGCGCCTTCTTCACCGAGATCTGGCGCGGCTGCGTCAACGCGGTGCCGAAGGGCCAATGGGAAGCCTCCAGCGCGCTGGCACTGAACCTGGGCGAGCAGCTGCGCCACGTGATCGGCCCGCAGGCGCTGAAGGTGGCGGTGCCGCCGACGGTGGGCTTCGCTGTGCAGATCATCAAGGGCACGGCGCTCGCGTCGGTGATCGGCTTCAGCGAACTCACCAAGACCGGCTCGACGATCGCCAACGCGACCTTCAAGCCCTTCACCGTGTTCGCCTGCGTCGCGCTGCTGTACTTCGCACTGTGTTTCCCGGTGTCCCTGTGGGCCCGTTCGCTGGAGAGAAAGCTTCATGGCCATCGCTGAAACCGCCGTACCCGGCATCGTCGAGATCACCGGGCTGCGCAAGCGCTTCGGAACCAACGAGGTGCTCAAGGGCATCGATCTGTCGGTGACGCGCGGCGAGGTGATCGCCATCATCGGCAAGAGCGGCTCGGGCAAGAGCACGCTGCTGCGCTGCGTCAACGGGCTGGAGGAATTCCATGAAGGCGCGCTGGCGGTCGACGGCCAGCCGCTGCTGCACGGCAATGCCGCGGCGATGCGTGCGCTGCGCCAGCGCGTGGGCATGATCTTCCAGGGCTTCAACCTGTTCCCGCACCTGAGCGTCGGGCGCAACGTGATGCTCGCGCCGACGMTGGTGAAGAAGAAGGCGAACCCCGATTGCACCGAGCAGGCGCGCAAGCTGCTGGCGCGCGTCGGGCTGGCCGAGAAGTTCGATGCGCAACCCGAGCAGCTGTCGGGCGGCCAGCAGCAGCGCGTCGCGATCGCGCGGGCGCTGGCGATGGAGCCGGCGGTGCTGCTGTGCGACGAGATCACGTCGGCACTCGACCCCGAGCTGGTCGGCGAGGTGCTGCGCGTCGTCGAGACGCTGGCCGAGGAAGGCATGACGCTGCTGATGGTCACGCACGAGATGAACTTCGCCCGCAAGGTGGCGGACCGCGTGGTGTTCATGCACGCCGGACGCATCCACGAGATGGGGCCGCCGGAGCAGGTCTTCGGGGCGCCGCAGACGGCGGAGCTGAAGCAGTTCCTGTCGGCGCTGCACTGAGCCGTCGCTCGCCGGCACCGGGCGGCGTCCGCGCCAGGCCCGAAAACGGGGAGAATCGGACCGATGAGTCCATGCCTTCCCGATCTGGAGCGATGCCGTGATCAAGCCGGTTCTTGAGCCGAAACAGCTGTCGCGGCTGGTCCTGAACGGCTACAAGTCGATCGCCGAATGCGACATCGACCTGGGCCGACTGAACGTGCTCATCGGGGCCAATGGGGCCGGCAAGTCGAACTTCATCGGCTTCTTCCGATTGATCAGTCGGATCCTCGACAAGCAGTTGCAGGTCACCGTTGGTGCGGCCGGCGGGCCGGATGCACTGCTGCACTTCGGCCGCAAGACCACCGCGGAGATGCATGCCGAGCTCTACTTTGGCAGTGCCCACGGCTACAAGTTCGACCTGCGTCCCACCCTGGACAACAGGATGATGTTTTCCCGCGAGGTGCTCTGGTGGAATTTCCGTGGCGAGCGGCATCCGCACACGGGGCATTTCGAAACCCACTTTGCCGAGCAGGCGGAGCAAGAGTCGATCCAGGATGCTGTGGTAACTGCAATGCGCAGTTGGCGTGTTCACCATTTTCATGACACCAGTGCGAGCGCCCTGGTCAAGCAAATCCACTCGATCAACGACAACCAGTACCTGCGCGAGGATGCACGCAACCTTGCAGCCTTCCTCTATCGGCTTCAACAGCATCATCCGGCGCACTACGCGCGCATCGTCAAGTCCATCCAGTTGGTCGCACCTTCCTTCGGCGACTTTCACTTGCGCCCCACCGTCGGCAACGCCGAGAAAATCCAGTTGGAATGGACGGAGGCCGGTCAGGACACCCCGTTCAATGCCAGCGCCTTGTCTGACGGCACCTTGCGCTTCATCTGCCTGGCTACCGTGCTTCAGCAACCGGAAGAGTTCATGCCCTCGTCGATCCTGATCGACGAGCCGGAACTGGGACTGCATCCCTATGCGATCTCGGTGCTGGGCGCCATGATGATGTCGGTCACGCAGCAACACCAGCTCATCATCTCGACACAGTCGGTCGACCTGGTGAACGAGTTCGATGCGGAGGATCTGGTCATCGTCGACAAGCATGCCGGCGCTTCGACCTTCAAGCGACTGGACATCAAGGCCCTCGGCGAATGGCTGACGGACTACAGCCTGGGCGAGCTCTGGACCAAGAACCTCCTGGGTGGAAGGCCTGCCAGGTGAAGCGCTTCTACGTGCTGGCGGAGGGGCAGACCGAAGAGACCTTCGTGCGGGACCTGCTGGCCCCGCACTACCAGCAACTCGGCGCCTGCATCACACCCATCGTCCTGCGCACCAGTCGGGATCACAAGGGCGGCGTGACGCGTTATGCGCAGGTCCGGCCGCAGATCATTCGCCTGTGCCGGCAAGACCACGGGGCCATCGTGACCACGCTGATCGACCTGTACGCCCTGCCGTCCGACTTTCCTGGCAAGTTGGATGCCGCCTACCCGACCCAGGGACGAGGGTCACAGAAAGCCCAGTTCATTGAAGCCCGCTGGGCCGACGATGTCGCCGAAGCCAACTTCGTACCCCACTTGGCTGTGCATGAATTCGAAGCGCTGCTGTTCACGCAGCCGGCCCGCTTCGCCGACTGGACGGACTCACAGGCAGTCGTCCAGCAGTTGCAAGTTGCAGCGGACCAGCACGACACGCCGGAGGACATCAATGACAGTGCGCAAACCGCACCGTCGAAGCGCATCCTGAACACGATGCCGTCATACAAGAAGACGCTTCACGGACCGCTGATCGCCGCCAGCATCGGGCTCGATGCACTCAGGCAGTCATGCCCCCATTTTCACGCCTGGTTGAACCGCCTGGACGCACTCGCCGCCAACCCGGCGGATTGAGGCCCCTCAGCCGCCCATCGTCTCCTTGCGCTTGCGCTCATCCTCGATCGCCCTCGCCCGCACGCAATGCGGGTGATCGTGGAACGCCGGGTTGGTCTCGCACTCGCGCAGGATGCAGTTCAGCCGTGCGAGGAACTTGCGGGCGCCACAGGCTTCCCCCGGCGTCGCCGGACCCGCTGCAGGCTTGGCCTCCGCAGGTGCAGCCGGTGCCGCGGCCACCGGCGGCACGGCGGCAGCCGGCGCGGGCGTCGCTGAGGTCGCGGCAGGCTTCGGATCGGGACGAGGCTTCGGTGCAACGGCCGGCTTGGCTTCGGCCACCGCCGCGGGTGCCTGCGACGCGGGAGGCTCGACCGGGACAGCAGCCACGGCCGGTTCGGGTGCGGGTGCTGGTGCCGCCTCGGGCGCCGGACTGGGCGGCACCGGCGCCGCCGCAGACGCCGCGGCAGCGGTCGATGCCGCCTCACCCGGGCCCCGACCCTTCAGCGCGAACCCTGCCGCGGCCACGACCAGCAGCGCCGCGACCAAGCCGACCACCAGCCCGACCCGCCGCTTCGGCGGAACGTTCGCCACCGGCGCGGCAACCTGCGGCCGCGCTGCGGCCGGCGGGGGCATCACCACGGTCGCCGCGGCCGCGGCCCGGTGCTCCTTCGCGCTCGGCGGCGGGGCCGGTTGCGTCAGCGCGGCCGTCGGCTGGAACACCGTCGGCTGGCCATCGATCGGTTGCGTCGGCGACCAGGCCGCCTGCACCTGCTCGCGCGACACCGGCTGCGTCGCCTCGCCGTCGGCCACCGGGCGCTCGGGCGGCACGATGCGGCCCTCGAGCGCATCACGGAACTGCGCGACGCTCTGCGGCCGGTGGCTCGGGCGCACCGCCAGCGCCCAGTCGATGCTGCGCAGCAGCGGCTGGCCGATGGTGCCGCGCTGCACCTCGTCGAGCTGGGCCAGCGGCTTCGCATCGTCGTGCACCGCACGCGCGGCCGACGGCACCGGCGGGCGGCCGGTGATCACGAAATGCAGCACCGCGCCCAGCGCGTACAGGTCGGTCCACGGGCCCTGGCGCAACTGGCCGACGTCGGCGTACTGCTCGATCGGGGCGTAGTTGGGCTTCAGGATCGCCGTCAGCGTCTGCGTGCGGTCGCCGATCACGCGCCGCGCCGCGCCGAAGTCGAGCAGCACCGGCAGGCCCGACGGCAGCAGCAGGATGTTGTCGGGCGCAATGTCGCGGTGGAACACGTCTTCTCCGTGCAACACCTCCAGCGCGCCGAGCAGCGGGTCGATCACGCCGCGGATCCAGGCATCGCTGGGCACGCCGGACAGCGCCTTGCGTTCTTCCTTCAGCGTGCGGCCGACGTAGTACGGCATCACCATGTAGGCGGTGCCGTTGGCCTCCCAGAAGCGGTAGACCTTGACCAGCGACGGGTGGTCGAAGCGGGCCAGCAGCTTGGCCTCGTTGACGAAGGAGCGCAGGCCGATGCCGAAGGTCTCGACGTGCGCCTGCGAGCGCAGCGACACCAGCGCGCCCTCGCCGCGCGCGGCCATCGAGGCCGGCATGTATTCCTTGATCGCGACCTGGCGCTCGAGCGCGTGGTCCATCGCGAGGTAGACGATGCCGAAGCCACCGACGCCCAGCACCCTCAGGATCTCGAACTCGCCGAGGCGGCTGCCGGGCGGCAGCGCATCCTGGTCGTCCTGGAGGCCGGCGCCGGGGGTCGGATTGCTCATCGGGGCAGTTTACCCGGGGGGCGTGCGTGGTCGGTCCAGCCGACGTCGCCGCAGATCACGTTGAGCTCGTCGCCGACCCGGAACGCCACCGACACCGTCACGCACAGGTGCGCGCCGTGCAGCGTGCGGTAGGGCCGCGTCACCTGCACCCGCCCGAGCGCCTCGATCGCGCGGCGGTAGTAGGGCCTGCGTGCCCAGCGCGCGCCGTGCGTGTTGCGCATCGGCTCGAAAGCCGGCTGCTCGCGCAGCGGCCGGCTCGCGGCCCAGTGGTTGACGCCGATCTGCCGGGCGTCGGCCCCCAGCAGGTAGGCCACCTCGGCACCGGGCAGCGCGAGGAACGAGGCCAGCGCCTCCTGCATCGAGCGGCCGGCCGACAGCAGCGCCGACGCATAGCCGATCGCGTTGGTGTACGGCGCGATGTGCTCGCGCTGCGCCTGGTGCTCGTCCATCCAGCGCGCCTCGAATGCGTCCCACAGGTTGACGAGTGCCGGCGGCGTGTGCTGGCCGGACACCATGCGGGCCTGCGGCTTCGCGAACAGGAAGCCCTGCACGAAATCGGCATCGGCCTCGAGCGCGACGAAGGCCTCGTCCTGCGTCTCCACGCCCTCCATGAGCACCAGCGCGCCGCACTGGTGCAGCAGCGAGGTCATCTGCGTGACGACACGGCGTGCGCGGCGGTCGTGCGCGGCACGCGCGACCAGGCTGCGGTCGAGCTTGACGATGTCGGGCTGGATGCGCCAGACGCGGTCGAAGTTGGAGTGGCCGGCGCCGAAGTCGTCCAGCGCCAGCAGGCAGCCGCGCTGGCGCGCCAGCGCCACGGCGGCGTCGAAATCGTCCTCGTCGGAGACGGCGTCCTCGAGCACCTCGACCACCAGCCGGTGCGGCGCGAGGCCGCTGTGGGCCATCAGCGCGGCCTGGAAGCCATCGGCATCGAGGCGCGGCCCCTGCAGGAACACCTGCGGGTGCATGTTGCAGAACAGCCAGTGCGCAGGGCCGGCCTGCTCGGCGAAGTTGAGCATGTGGACCAGGCGCGCGGCGCGGTCGCGCAGCAGCACGTCGGCCAGCGTGCCGTCGCCGCGCAGCGCGTGCGCCGGCGCCAGCGGCATGCGCTGCGCATCGACCGCGCGCAGCAGCGCCTCGTGGCCCACCGGCCGGCCGTGCGACAGGCTGTAGATCGGCTGGAAGTGGCTGTGCAGCGTCAGGCCGCCGACCTCGGACACCCAGGCATCGCCGTCGCGGCGCACCGTGTCGCACAGGGTCGGGAAGGCGGCTTCGCAGGCACGGTCGGTCATGAAGCAAGGATTAGACCGCCGGCCCGTGGGATGCCACAAGGGATGCTGGGGGGTGAATGGCGGGCATATTCAACGGTGTCGCGGGATGGAACCCGGGGCAGGCGGGCGACCACAGAGAATCCTTCGTTGCCGAGGATGAGATGAAAAGGTCTCTCCCACTCCAGGTCAGCCAATATCGGCCACTACCCTCCATGCCGCCTGCCAATTGCAGCGCGAAGAGCGAGTGGAACCTCGCTCGCGACATCAAAGGAAACAAGCTCGAGACCGCCCACCTCGAAGGGAAGGGGTTTGCGAATGATGAAGCGCTGCAACTTCAGGAAGCGCTGAAGACGACGTCGGCTCTACGCTCACTCACCCTCAAGAACTGCACGATCTCCACCTTCGGCGCCACGCTCATCTTCAATGCCTTGGGCGAAAACACCAGCATCCACAGCTTGATTCTGGGCGAGCTCAAGGGCTTCAAAGCCCTCGTCAACAAGTTGATCGACGCCTTGAGCAGCAACCGAACCCTGCGCCACCTCGCGCTTCATCCTCCATTCAACGGCGCACAGTCAGTACTTCGCCTGCAGGCCGTGCTGTGCCGCCATCCGGTGCTCGAGACATTGACCGTGCACGCACCCGAGGGGCGAACGGTCCGGGCACGGCTGGCAAGATTTGCAAAGGAAAACAGTTCCTCATCGCTGACACACCTGCGACTGGTCACCAACACGCCGTCCACAAAGTCCTGCGCGGCAATCAAACGCCTTCTGAAAGCGAACACGCTGAAATACCTGACCCTGGTCACGAACCTGTCCAAAGCCCAGAAGTGGGGCCTGCGGAATCAATCCAGCACGACCGAGCTTGTGTTCGAGTCCGGCAGCACACCAAGCCCCGAACTGGAAGCACCTCTTCTCGATTCGCTGGCTACATTTGTGCGGCAGCATCCCTCGCCGCAGCAAGCCCTCGCCCAGAACGTCACGCCCGAGGCACGGCAAAATGCCGCGGAGTTCTTCCAGAAGCATCGCGCTTGCCTGTTCCCCAGCGAAATGCTTGAGTTGAACGAACGCGCACCAGGCGTGGTGCCGGGCTTGGGGGCGGACGCCACGCTGGAAGACGCCGCCGATAAACTCGAGGCGTTCCAAGGCCCCCCCGAATACGGATTCCCCCATGCCCTCTGACAAGATCTCCGCCCTCATCAGCACCCGCGCCAATGTCTACTTCGACGGCAAGTGCGTGTCCCACGGCATCGAGCTGCCCGACGGCAGCAAGAAGAGCGTCGGCGTGATCCTGCCGTCGACGCTGCGCTTCACGACCGGCGCGCCCGAGGTGATGGACGTCGTCGCCGGAGGCTGCCGCATCCGACTCGCGGGCAGCGACGAATGGCAGTCGTATGGCGCCGGCCAGTCCTTCTCGGTGCCGGGCCAGTCGGCCTTCGACATCGAGGTCAGCGACACGATGCACTACGTCTGCCATTTCGGCTGACCGGTCGGGCTGACCGGCCGGCTGACCGGCCGGGCGGGTCAGTCCCCGCCACCCCCACCGCAGCCGCCGCCGCCATCCCCGCCGCCGTCCCCTCCCCCGTCGCCACTGCCACCGGCATCGGCGCTGCTGCCGTCGTCGCTGCCCGAGCCGCACGACGAGCCGCAGCTGAAATCCGTCGCGCAGTGCGTGCCGCCGCGGTCGGCACCGAGCAGGTTGCAGTCGGGCACGTAGCGGTAGCCGCCGGGCACGGCCAGCGCGGCATCCAGTGCGAACAGCAGCGGCAGCCGCGCCGCCTTCAGCGGGTCGATGCCCTCTTCCTTGCAGCTCCAGAACCAGGCCCGGCGCAACCCGTCCTTGCGCGCCTGGCTGTCGGTCGGCGTGCCCAGCGCCTGCGCCGGCGTGTGGTGCAGCATGCGGCCGAAGGCGCGCCGGCAGAACGCGTCGTAACCGCGGGTGTGCAGGATGAACTCGTGCCACAGCGCATCGACGACGCGCGACGGCATCGCGACGAAACGGCCCTTCGAGCGGGCGCAGGCCATGAAGAACTGGCGCAGCCCGCCCTCCACATCGTGCAGCGCCTTGTCGTCCAGCTCCGGATAGAGGCTGCGCATCTTGCCGCGCAAGAAGGGCGGGAACGGCTGTTCGCGGATCACCCGCAGCCCCGAGCGCAACTGCCAGGCGGCCAGCGCCCGGTACAGCCCCCACAGCAGCAGCGTGCCGCCCACCGTGACCGCCAGGCCCGCGCCGCGCTGCGTGAAGAAGCGCCACCACAGCACCAGCGCCAGGCCTGCCAGCAGCAGCCGCCACATCGAAACAGGGTTCAGGTTCATGTGCCGCGCAGTATGCCGGCGTGTCACGATGGCTCACAACGTGCAAACCAATGCCAAAATCGTCAGATGGGACGATCGGGACAAGAGGGTGGACGCAGGCGAGCCGTGTGTGCCGCCGCCGCATGGGCGCTGGCCGGGCTGCTGGCGGCGCCGCACGCCCGGGCGGCCGGGGCTGCCGAGCCGCCGCAGGGCAAGCCGGTGCTGACGCTGTCCGGCAGCGTGCAGAACCGCAACCTGCCCGAGGGCCTGGTCTTCGACATGCCGGCGCTGGAGAAGCTGCCGCAGCTGAGCTTCTCGACCCGCACCCCCTGGTACAGCAAGCCGCGCAAGTTCACCGGGGTGCGCCTGCGCGACCTGCTGGCCGCCGCCGGCGCCCAGGGCACGGTGGCGCGCGCGGTGGCACTGAACGACTACCGCGTCGACATCCCGGTGGAAGACGCCGCGGCCAGCGACGTGATGGTGGCCTGGCTGCTCGACGACAAGCCGATGACGGTGCGCGACAAGGGCCCGCTGATCATCATCTACCCCTTCGACGACCAACCCGAACTGCGCACCGCGGTTCACTACAGCCGCGCGGTCTGGCAGTTGCGGCAGATCGAGATCCGATGAGCGCGAGCCTGCCGACGACGGTCGCCCCGACCGCCCCGGCTGCCGCGGCCGCAGCCAGCCGGCCGCGCCGGCTCTGGCTGGTGCTGCTGGGCGCCTCGCTGGTGCTGGCATTGCTGGCCGCGGCCTACGTGCAGTGGCGCCAGTACGACCTGCTCGACAGCAGCGTGCACTACCAGAACGACGCGCTGGGCTGGAGCTTCTTCCAGCTCGAGGCCGAGCAACTGCGCCTGCGCAACCAGATGCACGTGACGCTGACCGAATCGCAGGCCGCCGCCACCGATGCGCTGCAGAACCGCTACGACATCTTCGTCAGCCGCATCAGCCTGGTCGATCACGAGCGCGCGGCGCGCATCATGCCCGACCACAGCGTCTACACGCAGGCGATGCAGCAGGTGCGCGCCTTCGTCGCCGAGGCCGACCGCTACCTGGGCGAGAAACCGGTGGCGGTGCTGGACGCCAACGCGCTGCGCATCCTGCTGGTGCGGCTGGACGCGCTGAGCGTGCCGCTGCACGACCTGTCGCTCGGCGCCTCGCACCTGCTGTACGAGCGGGTGTCCAAGCGCAACGCGGCGGTGCGCACGCAGTCGCAGCTGAGCCTCGGGCTGACGCTGTTCCAGTGCGTGCTGCTGCTGGCCTTCGCCTTCATCGTGCTGCGGCAGCTGCGCGTGGTGTCCGAGCGCGGCGAGCGGCTGCAGGCGCTGGCCGACAACCTGGCGGTGGCGCGCAGCCAGGCCGAATCGGCGAGCCGCGCGAAGAGCGTGTTCCTGGCCAACATGAGCCACGAGATCCGCACGCCCTTCCACGGCATGCTGGGCATGATGTCGCTGCTGCAGGACACGCCGCTGACCGGCCAGCAGGCCGGCTTCCTGCTCACGGCCAAGGATTCGGCCAACCACCTGCTGGCGATCCTGAACGACATCCTCGACATCTCGAAGCTCGAATCCGGCAACCTGCAGGTGGCGCCGCGCCCGCTCGACCTGGTCGAGCTGCTGGGCCAGGTGGATGCGCTGATGCGCGTGCAGGCGCACGCCAAGGGCCTGCAGCTGCAGGTCAGCATCGCGCCCGACGTGCCGCAATGGGTGCATGCCGATGCGACGCGGCTGAAGCAGATCCTGTTCAACCTGCTGAGCAACGCGGTGAAGTTCTCCAACGCCGGCATGGTGAGCCTGGCGGCGACGCGGCGCAGCGACGGCGCGCTGCTGTTCTCGGTGGTGGACACCGGCATCGGCATGGACGCGGCGATGCTGGCGCGGCTGTTCCAGCGTTTCTCGCAGGGCGACGACACCACGTCGCGGCGCCACGGCGGCGCCGGCCTGGGCCTGGAGATCTCGCGCAGCCTGGCGCGGCTGATGGGCGGCGACATCACCGTGGCCAGCGAACCCGGCGTGGGCAGCCGCTTCGTCGTGACGCTGCCGCTGCCGGCGGTGGCGGCGCCCGGCGTCACGGCCGACGGCACGCCGGCCGAGGCGGCGCCGATGCAGGCGCTGCGGGTGCTGGTGGCCGAGGACCACCCGGTGAACCGCGCCTACCTCGAGGCGGTGCTCGACAAGCTGGGGCACCGCGCGGTGTTCAGCGAGAACGGAGAGCAGGCGGTGCGCGCGATGCAGGGCGAGGCCTTCGACGTGGTGCTGATGGACCTGCACATGCCGATGATGGACGGCTTTGCTGCGGCGCGGGCGATCCGCGCGATGCCGGCGCCGCAGGGCGAGGTGCCGATCATCGCGCTGACGGCCGACGCATTCCAGGAATCGCAGGAGCGGGCCCGCCAAGCCGGCATGAACGGCTTCCTGACCAAGCCGGCCCACCTGCCGCAGCTGCGCGAGGTGCTGGGGCGCTACGGGCGGCACGCGACGCCGGTCTTCACCGCGGCGCCGGCGCCGGTGGTGCCGGCCGAGCCCTCGCCGCTCGACCAGGCGACGGTCGACAACGTCAGCGTCGCGCTGTCGCCGGCCAAGTACGCCGAGCTGCTGGCGCGCTTCTTCAGCCTGCACGGCGGCACCTTGCAGGCGCTGCGCCAGACCCATGGCCGGCATGACCACGCGAGCGTGCGCAGCCAGGCGCATGCGCTGAAGGGCGCGGCGCTGAGCCTGGGGCTGCGCAGCGTGGCCGACAGCGCGGCGCGGCTGCAGGACGCGGCGGTCGACGGCACGAAGGCGCCGATCGAGCCGCTGCTGGACGAGCTGGACCGCAGCATGGGGATCACGCGCGACCTGTGCGCGAAGCTGGGGTTGCTGGGACCCGGCGGCGCGTCGAATTCCTGAAAGCCGCCCCGCCGAAACGCAGGCCCACCCCCACGCGCGATCGCTACACCACCACCGGCTCCGGCTCCAGCCGTATCCCGAAGCGCCCGTACACGCTCTCCTGGATCGCCCGCGCCAGCGTGACCACCTCGGAGCCGATCGCCCCGCCGCGGTTCACCAGCACCAGCGCCTGCTTCTCGTACACCCCGGCGCGGCCGATGCTCTTGCCCTTCCAGCCGCAGGCATCGATCATCCAGCCGGCGGCCAGCTTCACGCTGCCGTCGGGCATCGGGTAGTGCACGATCTCCGGGTCGCGCCCGATGATGTCGCGGCATTGCTCCGGCGTCACCACCGGGTTCTTGAAGAAGCTGCCGGCATTGCCCACCTGGGCCGGGTCGGGCAGCTTGGCGCGGCGGATCGCGCACACCCAGTCGAACACCTGGCGCGGCGTCGGCGCGGTGATGCCGGTCTCGGCCCTCTTGCGCTCGAGCTCCAGGTAGCCCAGCACCGGCTGCCACGGCTTGGGCAGGCGGAACCGCACCCGCGTGATCACGCTGCGGTTGGCCAGCGAATGCTTGAACACGCTGTCGCGGTAGCCGAAGGCGCAGATGCTGCTGTTCAGCGTCACGCTGCGGCCGGTGACCAGGTCGACGGCATCCAGCGACTCGAAGCGGTCCTTCAGCTCGATGCCGTAGGCACCGATGTTCTGCACCGGCGACGCCCCCACCGTGCCCGGGATCAGCGCCATGTTCTCCAGGCCCGGCCAGCCCTGCGCCAGCGTCCATTCGACGAATTCGTGCCAGTTCTCGCCGGCACCGGCCTCGACGATCCAGGCCCGCTCGGTCTCGCGCAGCAGCGTCATGCCGCGCACCTCGACCTTCAGCACCACCTGGGGCATGTCGCGCGTGAGAATGATGTTGCTGCCCCCGCCCAGCACGAATTTGGGCACCCGGCCCAGCGTGGGGTGGTCGACCACGCGGCGCACGTCGGCGTCGCTCGCCACGCGCACCAGTGTGTGCGCGACCGCGGGCAGCCCGAAGCTGTTGTAGGGTTTCAGGCTCACGCCCGACTCGATTTGCATGGCAGAATTTTCGCTGATCCAGCGAGGAATTACCGACCATGCCCAGCTTCGATGCCGTACTCGACCCCAACCTCGTCGAAGTTCGCAATGCCGTAGACCAGACCGCCAAGGAAATCGGCACCCGTTTCGACTTCAAGGGCTCGTCCGCCCGGGTCGAGCTGAAAGAGAAGGAACTGACGGTCTACGCCGACAGCGACTTCCAGATCGGCCAGGTGATGGACATCCTGCTGGCCAAGCTCACCAAGCGCAGCGTCGACATCCGCTTCCTCGACCGCAGCGCCAAGATCGAGAAGATCGGCGGCGACAAGGTGAAGCAGCCGATCACCGTGAAGAGCGGCATCGACAGCGACACCGCCAAGAAGATCCAGAACCTCATCAAGCAGAGCAAGATGAAGGTGCAGGCCGCGATCCAGGGCGATTCGGTGCGCGTCACCGGCGCCAAGCGCGACGACCTGCAGGCCGCGATGGCACTGATCCGCAAGGACGTGCCCGACGCCCCGCTCACCTTCAACAACTTCCGCGACTGATGCGCCGCCTCCTCGTGGCGGCCGGCCTGCTGGCCGGCGCGCTGTCGACGGGCAGCGCACTGGCGCAGAACGTCTCGCTGAGCGGCAGCCTGGGCGACAAGGCCCTGCTGATGATCAACGGCTCTCCGCGCACGGTGGCCGTTGGCGCCACGGTGCAGGGCGTCAGGCTGGTCAGCCTGTCCGGCGGCGAGGCCGTGGTCGAGGTGGAAGGCCAGCGCATGCAGCTGCGCCTGGGCGGCGTGCAGGTCAACCTCGCGGGGGCACCGTCCGAAGGCGGCGGCACGCGCATCGTGCTGCCCGCCGGGCCCGGCGGGCACTTCTTCACGCAGGGCGCGATCAACGGCCGCGCGGTGGTGTTCGTCGTCGACACCGGCGCCACCAGCGTCGTCATCAGCCAGTCCGAGGCCGACAGCATCGGCCTCAAATACCGCGACGGCGTGCGCGGCACGGCCAACACCGCCAACGGCGCGGTGCAGGCCTGGCGCCTGACGCTCAACTCGGTGCGCATCGGCGACGTGCAGGTGTTCAACGTCGACGCGCTGGTGCTGCCGACCTCGATGAACCAGGTGCTGCTGGGCAACAGCTTCCTCACCCGCTTCCAGATGAAGCGGGAGAACGACACGATGACGCTGGAGAAGAAGCCCTGAGTTCGGGCGGCCGGGCGAAGGCGAAGCTGAACAAGGCCGCGACACCAAGCAACGCCAGCACCAGCAGCATCTCGCGGTAGCCCGGCAGCGCCAGCAGCAGCCACGCCGTCAGCACCGGCGCCGCCGCGCGCGACAGCAGCGCGATCGCCGACATCGCGCCGCCGATGCGACCCACGTGCTCGCGGCCGAAGTACTCCGGCACCAGGTTGCCGCGCACGATGGTCACCAGGCCGTTGGCCACGCCGAACAGCACGGCGAAGGCGATCAGCGCCGCCAGCCCGTCGGCCAGCGCGAAGATCGCGAACGACAGCGGCAGGCCGCCCAGCACCACCAGGCCGAGCCGGCGCGGCGTCACCCAGCGGCCGAAGGCCAGGAACACGAAGCGACCCGCCACCTGCGCCGGGCCGATCCAGGTGAGCACCGCCAGCGCCTGCACCTCGCTGCGCCCCTTCGACGCGAAGATCGGCATCATGTGCGCCCACAACGCCGCCGCCGCAAACGAGTAGAGCGTGAAGGTGCCCGTCAGCAGCCAGAACGAGCGATGCCGCAAGGCCTCGTGCAGCGTCGCGTCATCGGCCACGTCATGGCCGCTGCGCGATACGGGCCGCGGGTCGGCACCGCGCAGCGCCCAGGCGTGCAGCGGCGCCACGCCCAGCAGCAGCACGCCGGCGATCGCCGCCAGCGCGGCACGCCAGCCCCAGGCCCCCACCAGCCAGGCCACGGCCGGGAACGACAGCGTGCTCGCGAAGCCGCCCACCAGCGTCAGCGTCGTGATGCCGTCGCGAAAGCGCAGCGGAAAGCGCTTGGTCAACACGTTGAAGGCCGGCTCGTACAGCGTCATCGCCATCGCCGCACCCAGCAGCGCCCAGGCCCCATACAGCGTGGCCGGCTGTTCCACCTGCGACCACAGCAGGAAACCCGCCCCGGCCAGCAGCGCACCGCCGGTGAGCACGCCACGCCCGTGGCCGCGGTCGATCGCGGCCCCGGCCGCATAGCTGYTCGCGCCCCACACCGCCAGGCCAAGCGTGAAAGCCCCCATCAACACGGGTTTGCTCCACCCCAGCGCGCGCTGCATCGGCAGCACGAAGGACGAGAATGCGTAGTACAGCGCCGCCCAGCTGATCAGCTGGCCGACGGCCAGCGAGGCGACGGTCGAACGGTAGGAGGGCACCGCGGGATTATCGGTACCAGCCTTGTCGCCGCTGGGACACGCAACAAACGCACGACCGTGCTAAAACGCGGCGAGAGACGCGCCCGACAGGAGACACGACGATGGATTTGAACTTCACGCCCGAGGAGCAGGCCTTTCGCGAGCAGATCCGCGGCTGGGTGGCCGAGAACCTGCCGAAGGACATCAGCCACAAGGTGCACAACGCGCTGCGGCTGTCCAAGGACGATCTGCAGCGCTGGGCGAAGATCCTCGGCAAGCAGGGCTGGCATGGCTGGGCCTGGCCGAAGCAGTTCGGCGGGCCGGGCTGGAACGCGGTGCAGCGCCACCTGTTCGAGGAGGAATGCGCGCTGGCCGGTGCGCCGCGCGTGGTGCCCTTCGGGCCGGTGATGGTGGCGCCGGTGATCATGGCCTTCGGTTCGCCCGAGCAGCAAAGGCGCCACCTGCCCGGCATCATGAGCGGCGAGGTGTGGTGGAGCCAGGGCTACAGCGAGCCGGGCTCGGGCTCCGACCTCGCGTCGCTGAAATGCCGTGCCGAGCGCCGCGGCGACTACTACGTCGTCAACGGCCAGAAGACCTGGACCACGCTGGGCCAGTACGGCGACTGGATCTTCTGCCTGGTGCGCACCAGCAGCGACGGCAAGCCGCAGACCGGCATCAGCTTCCTGCTGATCGACATGAAGAGCCCCGGCATCACGGTGCGCCCGATCATCACGATGGACGGCGAGCACGAGGTCAACGAGGTCTGGTTCGACAACGTCGAGGTGCCGGCCGACAACCTGGTGGGCGAGGAGAACAAGGGCTGGACCTATGCCAAGTACCTGCTGGCGCACGAGCGCACCAACATCGCCGACGTGAACCGCTCGAAGCGCGAGCTGGAACGGCTCAAGCGCATCGCGAAGGCCGAGAAGGTGTACGACGACGTCCGCTTCCGCGACGAGATCGCGAAGCTCGAGGTCGACATCGTCGCGCTCGAGATGATGGTGCTGCGCGTGCTGAGCGGCGAGAAGTCGGGCAAGCAGTCGCTCGACGTCGCCGGCCTGCTGAAGATCCGCGGCAGCGAGATCCAGCAACGCCTGACCGAGCTGCTGATGCTGGCCGCGGGCCCCTACAGCGTGCCCTTCATCCACGACGCGATGGAGGCCGGCTGGCAGGGCGACCACGTCGGCGCCGCGTACTGCGCGCCGCTGGCCGCCACCTACTTCAACGTGCGCAAGACCACCATCTACGGCGGCAGCAACGAGGTGCAACGCAACATCGTCGCGCAGACGGTCTTGGGCAGCTGAGGATCACCACATGGACTTCGATTTCTCCGACGATCAAGAGATGCTGCGCGACTCGGTGCGCAAATGGGTGGCCAAGGGCTACGACGCCGAGCGCCGCAAGCGCATCGTGCAGGCCGGCGGGTACTCGCGCGAAGCCTGGCGCGAGATCGCCGACCTGGGCCTGGCCGGGCTGTTCGTGCCCGAGGCGCAGGGTGGCATGGGCTTCGGCCCGGTCGACGCGATGGTGGTGATGGAAGAGCTGGGCCGCGGCCTGGTGCTCGAACCGTACGCCCAGGGCGCGCTGATCGCCGGCGGCGTGCTGTCGGCCTGCGCGCCGCAGCCGGCGATCGACGGCTGGCTGCAGAAGATCGCGGCCGGCGACGCGCTGGTGGTGCTGGCGCACCAGGAGCGCGGCGCGCGCTACCGGCTGGCCCACGTCGAGACGGCGGCCAAGGGCTCCGGCACCGCCTGGACGCTGAGCGGTGCCAAGAGCCTCGTGCCGGCCGGCGACCAGGCCGATGCTTTCATCGTGCCGGCGCGCGTGTCGGGCGCGGCCGACGATCCGGCAGGCATTGCACTGTTCCTGGTCGAACGCAAGGCCGCCGGCGTCAAGGCGCGCGGCTACGGCACCGCCGACGGCGCCCGCGCCGCCGAGCTTTCGCTGGCCGACACGCCGGCCACGCTGCTGGTGCCGGCCGGCGCCGGCCTGGCGGCACTGGAGCATGCGGTCGACATCGGCATCGCGGCGCTGTGCGCCGAGGCGGTCGGCGCGATGGACCAGCTGGTGGCGGTGACCATCGAGTACATGAACACGCGCAAGCAGTTCGGTGTCGCGATTGCCAGCTTCCAGGCGCTGCGCCACCGCATCGCCGACGTCAAGATGCAGCTGGAGCTGGCGCGTTCGATGAGCTACTTCGCAAGCCTGAAGATGAACGAGCCGGCCGATGCGCGGCGCATGGCGCTGGCCCAGGCCAAGTACCAGCTGGGCGTGTCGATGCGCTTCGTCGGCCAGCAGTGCATCCAGCTGCACGGCGGCATCGGCGTCACCGACGAGTACGTCGCCGGCCACTACTTCAAGCGGCTGACGGTGATGGAGCTCAGCTTCGGCGACACGCTGCACCAGCTCGGCGAGGTCTCGGCGCGCCTGCAGGACACCGCGGGCGTGTTCGCCTGAAGGCCGGCAACGGGGTCGCATAATCGCGGGATCCCTCCCCCGGAGCCCCGCCATGCCCGCTCACCCGGCCTCCCGCGCGACCACCGCCGCCACCGTCTCGCTGGTGGTGTTCGCAGGCTGCGTGTTCGCCTTCCTGCCGCCGCTGCTGTCGTCGACGCTCGAATCGGTGCCGCGCATCATCCTGCTCGGCATCGCGATGTTCGTCGCGTTCGCGCTGCACCTGGTCTTCATCGGGATCGCGGCGGCGCGGCTCAAGCGCAGCGCCGCGCTGTGGGTGCTGCTCGCGCTGGTGACCTTCCCGCTGGCCTCCATCGTCGGCCTGGTGCTGTTCACCTGGTTCGAGGACGAACCGGGCCTGGGCGGCCCCACCGCCGCCTGATGCCGGCCACGTCCTTCGGACCCGGCCTGTCCGCCGTCGCCGGCCTGCGCGTCGGCCATTTCACCGACCCGCGCCGCCCGACCGGCTGCACCATCGTGCTGGCGCCCGAGGGCGCCGTGGGCGGCGTCGACGTGCGCGGCGCCGCGCCCGGTACGCGCGACACCGAGTTGCTGTCGCCGCTGAACGCCGTCGAGGCGGTGCACGGCGTGCTGCTGGCCGGCGGCAGCGCCTTCGGGCTGGACGCCGCCGCAGGCGTGATGCGCTGGCTCGAGGAGCGCGGCATCGGCCACCCGGTCGGCCCGCACCGCGTGCCCATCGTGCCGGCCGCCATCCTGTTCGACCTGTTCACCGGCGATGCCGCGATCCGGCCCGACGCGGCCGCCGGCTACGCGGCCTGCCATGCCGCCACCGACGCGCCCTGCGCCGAAGGCAACGTCGGTGCCGGCGCCGGCGCGCTGGTCGGCAAGCTGTTCGGGCTGGACCGCGCGATGAAGGGCGGGCTCGGCTGCGCATCGGTCAGCGTCGCCGGCATCACGGTGGGYGCGCTGGCCGCGGTGAATGCGGTGGGCGACGTGATCGACCCGCACAGCGGCCGCGTGCTGGCCGGTGCACGCAGCGCCGACGGGCGCGGCCTGCTCGGCAGCACCGGCGCGCTGCTGGCCGGCGCGCTGCCGGTACAGCTGCAGCCCGGCGCGGCGACGACGCTGGGCGTGGTCGGCACCGACGCCGTGCTGACCAAATCGCAGGCCAACAAGCTGGCGCAGATGGCGCACGACGGCCTGGCGCGCAGCATCAACCCGGTGCACACGCACAGCGACGGCGACACGGTGTTCGCGCTCGCCACCGGCCGCAGCGGGCTGGCCGGCCACCCGACGCTGCTCGGCACGATGGCGGCCGAGGCGATGGCACGCGCCATCGTGCGCGCGGTGCAGGCGGCGCGCGGCTGGGGCCCCTTTCCGGCGGCGTGCGATCTCGCGGCGGGCGGCCCGTGACGGCCATGACCGATTTCGCGCCCATCGTCTTCGTGCACGGCAACGGCGACACCGCGGCGCTGTGGCTGACCACGTTGTGGCGCTTCGAATCGAACGGCTGGCCGCGCGAGCGGCTGCACGCGCTGGACATGCCCTGCCCGCTGGCACGCGACGACGACGCCGCCCCGCAACCGGGCCGCAGCTCGACGGCCGACGCGCTGCGTTGCCTGGCCGACGAGGTCGCGCGGGTGCGCGCGCTGCACGGTGCCGCGCAGGTGATCCTGGTCGCGAACTCGCGCGGCGGCTTCGCGGTGCGCAACTTCGTCGCGCACGGCGGCGCGGCGCAGGTGTCGCATGCCATCCTCGGCGGCACACCCAACCACGGGGTGTGGGCCGACCCCGGCTTCCGGCCGGGGAACGAGTTCAACGGCGCCGGCCCGTTCCTCGCGGGCTTGAATGCGAACGGCGAGACCCCGCCCGGCCCGCGCTGGATGACGCTGCGTTCCGATGCCAACGACAAGTACGCGCAGCCCGACGGCCTGTGGATCGGCGCGCCCGGCACGCCGACCGGCGTCGATGCCGCCAGCCCGGAGCTGCGCGGCGCCCACAACGTGGTGATCGCCGGCATCGACCACCGCGAGACCTCGTTCGGCCCGGCCGCCTTCGAGGCCACCTGGCGTTTCATCACCGGCCAATCTCCGGCCACGCTGCAGATCGAGCCCGAGGCGCAGGTGCTGCTCGACGGCACCGTGTCGGGGCTGCACGCGCAGGCCGCGGTGCCCGACAACCTGCCGCTGGCCGGTGCGACGGTCGAGGTGTTCGCCACCGATCCCGCGACCGGCGAACGTGCCGGCCCCGCCCGGCACCGCCGCGGCGTCGGCGCCGACGGCCGCTGGGGGCCGTTCGCGACCGACAGCCGCACGCCGCTCGAGTTCGTCATCAGTGCGCCGGACCACGCCACCACGCACATCTACCGATCGGCCTTCCTGCGCTCGTCGTCGCTGGTGCACCTGCGCGCGAGCCGGCTGGCGGACGTCGATGCCGAGACCGTGGCGCTGGTGCAGCTGAGTCGCCCGCGCGGGTACTTCGGCGTGCCGCGCGACCGCATCCTGCTCGACGGCCAGGTGCCAGCCGAGCTGCCGGCCGGCGTGGCCGGCGTGTCACTGGCCACGGCGCGCGTGCTCGACCGGGCGGAGCGCGCCGTCAGCGGCGAGTTCAACGGCGAACACATCACCGGCCGCGCGTGGCCCTGCGCCGGCAACCACGCGGTACTGCTGGAACTGCACTTCTGAGCGGGCGGCCTGCGGCAGGTCGAGCAGCGTCGGGCAGCTGGCCGCGTGCAGCGCATCGACCAGCCTGGCGCAGCGCATGCGCCCGAAGCCCTTGATGCCGACCAGCGTCAGCCGGCGCAAGCGGCACTTCGGAAGCTCCTCGATCAGCGAGGCGAGAAAGCGCGACGTGCAGCCCTTGGTGCCGATGGCGTCGAGCACCAGGTGCGAAACGCCGGCGCGCCGCGTGGGCAACGCGGCCAGCAGCGCCGTCGCGGTGGCGGCGCTGCAGCCCTGCAAGGTGAGGCGTTGCAGCGTGGGCTGGCGGCCCGCGATCCTGGCGAGCCGGCCGGCGCAATCGCTCAGCCACGCTTCGCCGTGCAGCGTGAGCGCCTGCAGCTGCGGGTTGGCACGCAGGATCTTCGGCACCGACGCTTGCCACAGGGCCTTGTTCCTGCTGGAGCCCACGGTGAGCGCGGTCAGGCCGCCGTTCTGCACCAGCACGCCGGTCAGGGCCGCGGCGGCCCGGGCCTTGTCCCGGCCCTCGAGGGGTGCGCCCGACAGGTCGAGGTGCGCCTGGGGCCGTTCGCGCAGCAGCAGACCCAGGCGTTCGGCCGTCGACACGCTGATCTGCCGGGCCCCGAGCCGGATGGTGTTGCGCTGCTCGTCGAGCAGCCACGGCCCGGCCTCCAGGCCGCTGCGACAATCCCGCCAAGCCGTCATGAAGGCATCCCGCGCGAATGAACGATCCCGCTGTGTGACCAGGCGGTGGCCGCAGTTCCCTGCGGGCGGCCGGTCCGAACGGCATTCCTGAACGAAAGAGTTGTCCGATGCGCCTGTCCCAGGTGTTGTTTTCCCAAGGCTTCGGCACGCGCCGCGAATGCGAGGGCCTGATCTTTCACGAGCGGGTCTCGGTGGCTGGACGGGTGGTGGCCGACCCGGCCGAAGAGGTCGCGACCGAGGGCCTGGTCTTCACCGTGCAGGGCCGCGAGTGGACGTACCACGAGAAGGCGCTGGTGCTGCTGCACAAGCCCACCGGCTACGAGTGCTCGCAGAAACCCAAGCACCACCCGAGCGTGCTGAACCTGCTGCCGGCGCCACTGCGCAACCGCGGCGTGCAGCCGGTGGGGCGGCTCGACGAGGACACCACCGGCCTGCTGCTGCTGACCGACGACGGCACGCTGATCCACCGGCTGACCTCACCCAAGCACCATGTGCCCAAGGTGTACGAGGTGACTGCGAAGCACGAGGTGACGCCGGAGCAGGTGGCCCGGCTGCTGGCCGGCGTGGTGCTGGACGACGATCCGGCGCCGGTGCGCGCCGCAGCCTGCGAAGCCACCGGCGAGACCACGCTGCGCCTGACGCTGACGGAGGGCAAGTACCACCAGGTCAAGCGCATGGTGGCCGCGGTGGGCAACCGCGTCGAGGGCCTGCACCGCAGCGCGTTCGGCGAGCTGACGCTGCAGGGCGTGCCGTCCGGGGCATGGCGGTGGGTGTCGGCGGCGGAGCGGGAAGCGCTGGTGCGCAAGCGCTGAGCGGGGCGGCAAGGCGTCAATCCAAGGTCTGAGTCCGACGGCGTTTGGCGAGTGGCTCCTGGCCTTGTGGGGGATTGGGTGCGGTCCGTGGCCTCGGGCTGAATCCAGCATCCGGAGTGCCGAAGGCTGGCAGGGGCGTCGCATCTCCTTCCGGTAGCGCTTCTTTGATCGAGTGCAGTCGGATGATCGCCTCGTGCGGGTCGACCGGCTCGGCGTCCAGTTGAGCGAGGATCGCAGCCAACGAGGCGTTCACCGTCGCATGGAGGATCTCCGGCGCGATGTCAGCACCGTGTTCCCTTCGCGCACCGCTCGTGTCGGTCGTAGCAACCATATCGCCACGCCAGACGCCGTCGGATCGGCTCGAAAGCACCAGCTTCAATCCGCTGGTCGTCTCTGCGGCGGCGAGCTGCTGCTCGAATATCGACACACCGTGTGCACTGATCGACATGCCGGTCAATGTCAGACGTTGCAAGCCCTGGCGAGGCAGGGTGACGGCACCGAGAAATGTCAGCACATCCGTCTCATCCCACCGATCCAGCGTCACAGGGTTGAGGCTCGCGCAATCGCACAGGCCCGTCGCGAGTTCGACGGCGGACTTGCCGAACCACATCCTCGAGCACAGCGTCAGCCTGCGCAGGTGGCTGGGCTGGCTGACGACATTCAGCAACACCTCACGCCAACACACCTTGTTCCTCGATGAACCCAACCGCAATGAAACCAGCGATGCGCTCGTCGTCAACACGTTGATCAATTCGGAGGCTCTGCGAGATTCATTCCTGGCCGGCCCCAAACCGGCGTTGGACAGGTCCAGGTCGGCTTCTTGCATTCCGCTCAACATGTTTTCCAGGCACGGGATGGAGTCGTCCGAGATGTGGTCGCCTGCAAACTTGATCGATCGCCCCTGCACAAGCCACTCGCCGGCGAGATGCTGCATCGTTGGCCCCACAACGATCTCGTCCCGCCCCCGCGCCCGCTTCGGACCGGGGATCAAGACCTTCTCTCGCAGGGCCGGGCGCCGCCCCCGAGGGATTCGATTCGACGATCTCGCAATCCAGCCACAGCAGCACCTCCGGCGCAAATGAACGATCGCCCTGAGTGGCCAGCCCACCCCCCTCAGTTCCAGGTCCGCCGATCCGGACGGCGCCATCGCCGCGACGGATAATCGCCCCCCATGCGCGTCTTCAGCGGTTTCCACCACCCGGGCATGGCCGACGCCTGCGCCCTCACCATCGGCAACTTCGACGGCGTGCACCGCGGGCACCAGGCCATGCTGGCGCTGCTGCGCAACGAGGCCCAGCACCGCGGCCTGCCGTCGTGCGTGATGACCTTCGAGCCGCACCCGCGCGATTACTTCGCCCGTGCCGCCGGCAAGCCCGAGCAGGCGCCGGCGCGCATCGCCACGCTGCGCGACAAGCTCGGCGAGCTCGAGCGCTGCGGCATCGACCAGGTCGTCGTGCTGCGCTTCGACAAGCCCCTGGCCTCGCTGTCGCCCGAGGCCTTCATCGTCGACATGCTGGTGCGCGGCCTGGGCACCAAGTACATCCTGGTCGGCGACGACTTCCGCTTCGGCGCGCGCCGCGGCGGCGACTACGCGATGCTCGACGCCGCCGGCCCGGCCCAGGGCTTCGACGTCGCCCGCATGAAGAGCTACGAGGTGCACGGGCTGCGCGTGTCCAGCTCGGCGGTGCGCCAGGCGCTGGCCGCCGGCGACATGGTGCAGGTGGAGTCGCTGCTCGGGCGCACCTACAGCATCAGCGGCCACGTGATCCACGGCCGCAAGCTCGGCCGCGAGCTGGGTTTCCGCACGCTGAACCTGCGCTTCGCCCACGCCAAGACGGCGGCGATGGGCATCTTCGCGGTGCGCGTGCATGGGCTGGGCGAGCAGCCGCTGGACGGCGTGGCCAGCCTGGGCGTGCGCCCGACGGTCGAAGATGCCGGCCGCGTGCTGCTCGAAGTGCACTGCCTCGATTGGCCCGCCCGCCTCGGTGCCGAAGGGGGCTACGGTAAACTCGTCCGGGTGGAACTGCTGCACAAACTTCGCGACGAAGCCCGTTTCGACGGGCTGGATGCCCTGACGGCGGCGATCCAGCAGGACGCGCAAGACGCCCGCGCCTGCCTGGCGTCGTACGCCGCGCAACGCCGCCAGACCACCCGCGATCGAATTTAACGCTCGCCCCACCCCGTCCTTCGCGAGCCCCGGCGCCCCGCGCCGGCACCTGTCTTCCCGACGCGTCCCCGCGCGCAACGCCATGACCGACAAGCCCACGGACTACCGAGCCACCCTCAACCTGCCCGACACGCCGTTCCCGATGCGCGGCGACCTGCCCAAGCGCGAACCGGGCTGGATCAAGGACTGGAGCGAGCAAGGCATCTACAAGCAGCTGCGCGACGCCCGCGTCGACCGCCCCCGCTTCGTGCTGCACGACGGCCCGCCGTATGCCAACGGCACGCTGCACGTCGGCCATGCGGCCAACAAGATCCTGAAGGACATGATCGTCAAGGCGCGCCAGCTGGCCGGCTTCGACGCACGCTACACGCCGGGCTGGGACTGCCACGGCCTGCCGATCGAGAACCAGATCGAGAAGACCTTCGGGCGCAACCTCGAGCGTGCCGAGGTGCAGGCCAAGAGCCGCGCCTACGCCACCGAGCAGATCGCCCAGCAGATGGCCGATTTCAAGCGCGTCGGCGTGCTGGGCGACTGGGGCAACCCCTACCGCACGATGGACTTCGGCAACGAGGCCAACGAGATCCGCGTGCTGAAGCGGCTGATCGAGCGCGGGTTCGTCTACCGCGGCCTGAAGCCGGTGTACTGGTGCTTCGACTGCCATTCGTCGCTGGCCGAGTTCGAGATCGAGTACGCCGACAAGGCCTCGCAGGCGGTCGACGTGGCCTTCCAGGCCGCCGAGCCGGCGAAGCTGGCCGCCGCCTTCGGCCTGCCCGCGCTCGCCAAGGACGCCTTCGCGGTGATCTGGACCACCACCGCCTGGACCATCCCCGCCAACCAGGCGCTGAACCTGAACCCGGCGCTCGAGTACGCGCTGGTCGACACCGAGCGCGGCCTGCTGCTGCTGGCCTCGGCGCTGGTCGACAAGTGCCTGGCGCGCTATGGCCTGCAGGGCACGGTGGTCGCCACCACGCTCGGGCAGAAGCTGGACGGGCTCACCTTCCGCCACCCGCTGGCCGACGTGGACCCGGGCTACGACCGCGTGAGCCCGGTCTACCTGGCCGACTACGCCACCGCCGAAGACGGCACCGGCATCGTGCACTCGGCGCCGGCCTATGGCGTGGACGACTTCAACTCCTGCCGCGAGCATGGCCTGGCCGTCGATGACATCCTGAACCCGGTGCAGGGCAACGGCGTCTACGAGGCGACGCTGCCGCTGTTCGGCGGCATGCACATCTGGAAGGCCGCGCCGCTGGTGGCCGATGCGCTGCGCGATGCCGGCCGGCTGCTGGCCAGCGCCAAGCTCGACCACAGCTACCCGCACTGCTGGCGCCACAAGACGCCGGTGATCTACCGCGCCGCGGCGCAGTGGTTCGTGCGCATGGACGAGGGCGAAGGCGTGTTCACGAAGGACAAGGCGCCGAAGACGCTGCGCCAGACCGCGCTCGACGCGATCGGCCAGACCAGCTTCTACCCCGAGAACGGCCGCACCCGCCTGCACGACATGATCGCCAACCGGCCCGACTGGTGCATCAGCCGCCAGCGCAACTGGGGCGTGCCGCTGCCGTTCTTCCTGCACAAGGCGACGGGCGAGCTGCACCCGGACACGATGGCGCTGATCGACCGCGCCGCCGACGTGGTGCAGCAAGGCGGCGTCGAGGCCTGGTCGAAGCTGACGGTCGACGAGGTGCTGGGCGCCGAGGCCGGCGACTACATCAAGAGCAACGACATCCTCGACGTGTGGTTCGATTCGGGGTCGACCTTCTACCACGTGCTGAACGAGAAGGTCGGCAGCCAGCCGGGCACCACCAGCGAGGACGGCCCCGAGGCCGACCTGTACCTGGAAGGGCACGACCAGCACCGCGGCTGGTTCCATTCGTCGCTGCTGATCGCCTGCGCGATGGAAGGCCATGCGCCGTACCGCGGCCTGCTGACGCACGGCTTCACGGTCGACGGCCAGGGCCGCAAGATGAGCAAGAGCCTGGGCAACTTCATCTCGCTGCAGGATTCGGTGCAGGAGATGGGGGCCGAGATCCTGCGCCTGTGGTGCGCCGCGACCGATTACTCCGGCGACCTGGCGATCGACAAGAAGATCCTCGCCCGCGTGGTCGACGCCTACCGCCGCATCCGCAACACGCTGCGCTTCATGCTGGCCAACACCAGCGATTTCGACCCGGCCGCCGATGCCGTGCCGCCGGCGCAGATGCTGGAGATCGACCGCTACGCGCTCGCACGCGCGGCGCAGTTCCAGGCCGAGGTGCTGAAGCACTACGAGGTGTACGAGTTCCACCCGGTGGTGGCCAAGCTGCAGGTGTTCTGCAGCGAAGACCTGGGCGCGTTCTACCTCGACGTGCTGAAGGACCGGCTGTACACCACCGCGCCGAAGTCGCTGGCCCGGCGCAGCGCGCAGACCGCGCTGTGGCACGTGACGCACGCGATGCTGCGCTGGATGGCGCCGTTCCTGAGCTTCACCGCGGAAGAGGCCTGGAAGGTGTTCGCGCCGGGGCAGTCGGCGTCGATCTTCATCGAGACCTTCAGCGACACGGCCGGATGGGTCGACGACGCGCTGCTGGCGAAGTGGGCGCGGCTTCGCGAGGTGCGCGACCTGGCCAACAAGGAGATCGAGGCGCTGCGCAGCGCCGGCCAGGTGGGCTCGTCGCTGCAGGCCGAGCTGGCGATCACGGCCGGTGCGGACGACCATGCGCTGCTCGCATCGCTGGGCGACGACCTGCGCTTCGTGACGATCACCTCGCAGGCGCGGCTGGTGGCGGGCGATGCGCTGGCCGTCACGGTGACGCCATCGGCCGCGACCAAGTGCGAGCGCTGCTGGCACTACCGCGACGATGTCGGAATCGATGCTCGGCATCCGACGATCTGCGGGCGGTGCACGAGCAATCTGTATGGCGATGGTGAACAGCGGAAGGTTGCCTGAGCATGGCGTTCAAGAAATCCGGCAGCGGCTCCCTGCTCCCCTGGCTGGGCGTCGCCCTCATCGTCATCCTGCTCGACCAGCTCACCAAGACGCTGATCGTCCGCAGCTTCACTTACGGCGAGAGCGTGCACGTCACCTCGTTCTTCAACGTCGTCCGCGTGCACAACACCGGCGCGGCGTTCTCGTTCCTGGCGGGGGCGTCGGGCTGGCAGCGCTGGTTCTTCGTCGCGCTCGGCGCGGTGGCCGCCGCCTTCATCGTGTGGATGCTGCGCAGCCATGGCGGGCAGAAGATGTTCGCCTGGGCGCTGTCGCTGATCCTCGGCGGCGCGCTCGGCAACGTGATCGACCGGCTGATCCACGGCTACGTGGTCGACTTCATCCAGGTGCACTGGGCCGACAGGTTCTTCCCGTCGTTCAACCTGGCCGACAGCGCGATCACGCTGGGGGCGATCCTGCTCATCCTCGACGAGTTGCTGAGGGTCAGGCGCGGCAAGTAGCCCGGATGGCAATCCGGGGAATGTCGGACTGACGATCCCTACGAGATCAGGCCGTCGCGCAACTGCAGCGCGTGCTCGCCGAAGCGGTGCAGGTCGTCCGGGTCGTGCGTGATCATCACCAGCGGAATGTCGATCTGCGCCAGCAGCCGGTCCAGTTCGTCGCGCGTGCGCTCGCGCAGCGCCGGGTCGAGCGCCGAGAACGGCTCGTCCAGCAACAAGGCGCGCGGATCGTTGACCAGCGCGCGCGCCAGCGCGGTGCGCTGCCGCTGCCCGCCCGACAGCTGGTGCGGGCGCTGCGACGCCACCGGCTGCAGCTCCAGCGCCGCAAGCCAGCGCTCGACCGCCTCGCCGCCCACGTCGCGCGCCGGGTTCAGCCAGCCGCGCTGCAGGCCGAAGGCAATGTTCTGCCGCACGTTCAGCTGCGGGAACAGCGCGTAGTCCTGGAACAGGTAGCCGAAGCGCCGCTGCCGCGCCGGCACCGCGATGCGCGCGTCGCTGTCGAACAGCGTGTCGCCGTTGAAGACGATGCGGCCGGCGTCCGGCCTCAAAAGCCCGGCGATGGCCTGCAGCGTCAGCGTCTTGCCGGCGCCCGACGGCCCGTAGATCACGGTGCGCCGCGCCTGCGACGTGAAGCGCACGCGCAGCTCGAAGCGGCGGCGCTCGCTGGCGACCGCCTTGCGGATGTCCACCTCGAAGCTCACCGCCACACCCTCCCCGGCAGAAGCCGCCCCGCCAGCAGCAGCACCGCGATGCAGGTCAGCGAGGTGATCAGCACCAGCACGTTGGCCACGCCGTCCTGCCCCGCCTGCACCGCCTCGTAGACCGCCACCGACAGCGTCTGCGTGCGCCCCGGGATGCTGCCCGCCACCATCAGCGTCGCGCCGAACTCGCCCAGCGAGCGCGCGAACGCCAGCAGCGTGCCGGCAAGGATGCCGCGCCAGGCCAGCGGCAGCGTCACGCGGAAGAACACCGCCGCCTCCGACAGGCCGAGCACGCGCCCGGCATCCTCCAGCTGCGGCTCGACCGCCTCGAAGGCCGCGCGCGCCGACTTCAGCACCAGCGGCAGCGCCACCACGCTGGCCGCGATCACCGCGCCCTGCCAGGTGAAGATCAGGTTGATGCCGAAGGTCTCGTGCAACCAGGCGCCGAGCCAACCGCGCCTGCCGATCAGCACCAGCAGGTAGTAGCCGAGCACGGTGGGCGGCAGCACCATCGGCAGCGTCAGCAGCGCGTCGAGCAGGTCGCGACCCGGGAAGCGCCCGCGGGCCAGCAGCAGGCCCAGGCCGACGCCGAGCAGCAGATCGATCAACGTGGCCCAGCCGGCCACCTTCAGCGACAGCGCCAGCGGGATCCACGCGGACTCCGCTGCACTTGCGGCTTCAGCAAACATGGGGGGAGAGACGACGTGAAGGACCCCGAAATGTAGCGCAGGACATAACGCGCAGCCCGGATGCCCATCCGGGTCGTCCTCCCGTCAAGGCACCAGCACCGACCCGCCTATCGTCTTGCGCGCCTCCAGGTCGATGTGGGCCTGCGCCGCGTCCTTCAGCGCATAGCGGTGCTCGACCGGGATCTTCACCTGGCCGCTGGTCACCATCGCGAACAGCTCGTCGGCCATCGCCTGCGTCGACTCGCGGCTCGCGATGTGGGTGAAGACCGTCGGCCGCGTCAGGAACAGCGAGCCCTTGGCGCCCAGCACCCCCAGGTCGAACGGCGGCACCTTGCCCGAGGCGCTGCCGTAGCTGGCCATCAGGCCGAAGGGTTGCAGCGAATCGAGCGACTTGTCCCAGGTGTCGCGGCCGACGCCGTCGTAGACCACCTTGACGCCCTTGCCGCCGGTGATCTCCTTCACCCGGGCCGCGAAATCCTCGCGCGCATAGTTGATCGTGAAGGCCGCGCCATGCGCCTTCGCGGCGGCGCATTTCTCGTCGGTGCTGGCGGTGCCGATCAGCTGCAGGCCGAGCGCCCTCGCCCACTGGCAGGCGATCAGCCCGACACCGCCGGCCGCGGCATGGAACAGCACGAAGTCGCCGGCGGCCAGCCCGCCCTGCGGCAGCGTCTTGCGCAGCAGGTACTGCGTGGTCAGGCCCTTCAGCATCATCGCCGCGCCTTCGTCGAAGCCGATCGCATCGGGCAGCCGCACCACGCACTTCGCCGGCATCACCCGCAGCGTCGAATACGCACCGGGAGGCTGGCTCACGTAGGCCGCGCGATCGCCGGCACGCAGGTGCGTGACGCCCGCGCCCACCGCGTCGACGACGCCGGCGCCCTCGACGCCCAGCGTCAGCGGCAAGGGCAGTGCGTACAGGCCGGTGCGGTGGTAGATGTCGATGTAGTTGATGCCGATGGCATGGTGGCGGATGCGGATCTCGCCCGGCCCGGGCTCGCCGACCGGCACCTCGGCCAGTTTCATCGCCTCGGGGCCGCCGGGTTGTTCGATGCGGATGACTTGCGCGGAAAGTGGCATGGCATGGTCCTCGAAGCTGCAGGGAGATGCGGTATCGTGCCAGCACTCCCCCGCCCTTGCCCGTACCCGGTCTTGAAACGCCTCACCACCGCACCCAACCTCGCGCTCGCCCAGCTGTGGGCGGACATGCTGACGCAATCGGGCATCCCGACCAGCGTGCAGCGCGCCTTCGCCAGCAGCCTGTCCGGCGGCGTGCCCCCGGACCAGACGCTGCCGGAGTTGTGGGT